>NZ_CADFEH010000013.1:0-179132 GCF_902833155.1 Burkholderia sp. BCC1047
GAAGCCTTGGCGAGTTGGCAGCATCACTACAACTGGCATCGAGCTCATAGCGCCATCGGCGGCATTGCGCCGATGGCGAGACTTCCTGCGTCGAGAAACAACCTCTTGACGCTTCACAGCTAGCGGCACCGCCGTATGATGGGCGTTTCGCCGCCATCGCCATCATCGCCGCCATTTTCCGGAATCCCGTCATGACCGACTCATCGTTTTTGCTCGAACAACCGACCCTCACCGGCGCACGTGTCGTGCTGCGCCCGCTCGACGTATCCGACCGGCAGGCGCTACTCGACGCCGCGGCCGACGGCGAGTTGTGGAACCTGACGGTCACGGTCGTGCCGGGCGCGCAGACGGTCGACGCCTACATCGATGCGGCGTTGCAGGGCCGGGTGGCCGGCACCGTGATGCCGTTCGTGATCGTCGATCGCGCGTCGGGCCGCGCCATCGGCAGCACGCGCTTCTGGAAGATCGACCGCAAGAATCGCAAGCTCGAGATCGGTCATACGTGGCTGAGCGAATCGGCGCAGCGTACGCGCGCGAATACCGAAGCGAAGCGATTGCTGCTGGGCTATGCGTTCGACACGCTGCGATGCGTGCGCGTGCAGTTCACGACGGACGAGCTGAACGAGAAATCGCGCGCGGCGATCCTGCGGCTCGGTGCGAAACAGGAGGGCATCGTGCGTCACGAACGGATCATGCCGGATGGCCGCAAGCGCAACTCGGTGCGCTTCAGCATCATCGACGACGAATGGCCGGAAGTGCGGGCGCGACTCGACGCGAAGCTGGCGACGTAACGCGTGACGTGTGAGGCGGAGCGCTCGATGCTCGAGACGTGCGTCGCGCCGCCGGCAGGGGAGGCGGCGGCGCGACGGCGGGGGAAACGGTGCGCCGCGCACGATGCGCGGCGCTGCATCGGATGAATTACTGCGCCGATGCGAGGTGATGACGCTGCGCGAGCTTCCGCGCATCTGCGTAGTGCGCCTGCAGGATCGGCAGCGCCTGGCGTGCGACTTCCTTCAGCTTGGTGTCGCGGCCCGATGCGATTTCGGCCTGGAACGCCGAGATCGCCTTCTGCTGGCCGGCGAGCGCGACCTGTTCGATATACGCCTTGTCGAATTCGGCGCCGCGCAGGCTCTTGATGCTGTTCAGCACGGTCGTGTCGGGGTCGTTGGCCGGCACGTCGACGCCGCGCGGGCTGGCCGCGCGCATCGCCTGGATGATCTTCGCATCGTCGGTCGACACGCGTTGCGCGAACGCCTTGACCTGGCTGTCCGACGTGCGCGCATCGGCGATGCGCGCGGCGTCGTGCTGGGTCGACACGGTCTTCGTACCGTCGTTGATGAAGGTCTGGTCGGCTTCGTGGATGCGCGTCGCGGTCGCGGCCGGCGCAGCCGATGCGCCGGGTGCCGGTTGCGCGGTTTGCGCGGTCGCCGTCACGGCGACGAGAAGCAGGCCAGCGGCAGACAAGGCAAGGCGCGAAATGTGGGGAAAGCGGTTCATGGGACCTCCTCGATCGGGGCTCTGGTTGAAAAACGGATCGTGCGATCCGTCGCTGTGCGAGAGACCGGGCGCGCCCGGGCCGGATTCGACTGCCGCTCTGCCGCGGCGGCGTTCGAAGTGTTTTCCGGCCCGACTGATTCTAGGAGAGCGGTCGGGTAGCAGGTGCAACCGTGCTGTGGCTTGTGTAACGGTTGGTAAGACGAAACGATGAGCACGCGCGCAGGCCGGTAGGGCGTACCTGATGCGCGTGCGGCGGCGGCAATTTTTGCGTGCGCGTGACGCATGCAATGGATGAGATGTGCGCGCGTGTCGTCGGCATTTCATCGGCGCGATGTCGTCACGGCAGTTGTCGTCGCGGCGCGTCGGCGAGTGGGCTGCGTGTGCGTGGCGTGCGTGAAAGCATTACACGCGATCGAGCAGCGCATCGAGGCGCGGCAGCAACGGCGTCGCGCAATGCGCCTGCAACGCGTCGGGCGCGGTGTAGCCCCACGCGACGCCCTGGAACGCGATATGTGCACGCCGTGCCGCGTCGGCATCGCGGATTTCGTCGCCGACGTACAGCACTTCGTCGGCGCGCACACCGGCCTCGCGCACGAGCGCGCGCAGACGGCGCGCCTTGCCGAACAGCGGAATGCCGCATGCGAAATGGTCGACGCGCGCGCCGGCGCGCGGGCCGAGCCGGTCACGCACGATCTCCTCGGTATTCGACGTGGCGATCGCGATGCGGATGCCGCGCGCGGCGAGCGCGTCGAACGTCTCGTCGACGCCGGGAAAGAGCCGCACGTTCGCGACGCGCGGCCGCATCAGGCGGCGCATGTCGATCGTCACGCGCGGCACTTTCCACATCGGCACGTCGAGCGCGCGAATGATGTCGCGCGCCGACATCCCGCGCAGCGCCGGGCGGAGTTCGGGCGTGGCGTCGCGAAAGCCATGCAGGCGCGACGCTTCCGACAGCGCGGCGAGAAAACTGTCGAGCGAATCGGCGAGCGTGCCATCGAAGTCGAAGGCGATGAGGCGGTAGGTCATCAGGCGAGGCGTGCGAGGCGGAACGTGGCGAGGGTAGTTGGCGGCCGTGCTACTCGTAATGGTAGCGACAGGACACGATGCTGACTTGAAGGTCGTCAGCCTCGTAGACCAGACGGTTCGTATCGTCGATACGGCGCGACCAGAAGCCGGACAGATTGGCTTTCAACGGCTCGGGCTTGCCGATGCCTTCGAACGGCGTTCGCGGGGTTTCGCGAATGAGCTGGTTGATGCGCTTGAGCGTCTTGCGATCCTGCCCTTGCCAGTAGACATAGTCGTCCCATGCATCGGAAGTAAAGAGCACGCGACGTACGCTCATTCATCATCCTCGGCGAGCTTGTGTTCTTTCGCTTTGCCTTTGCGCAGTTGCGCGATCGAACGTTCGAGATGGGCGACGTTGGCCGGCGAGCGCAGCAAGTGGACCGTCTCCATCAAGCTGTCGTAATAGTCCTGCGACATGATGACGGCGTTCGGTGCATCGCGGCGCGTGATGAGCGTCACGTCTGCATCGTCGACGACCTGGTCGATGACGGTCTTCAGGTTGCCGCGAGCATCGGAAAAATGAATCGTGCGCATGGTGTGCCTCACCTGTACGTGTAATCGTACAAGTATAGCATCAACCGGATATATGTACAGAAAGTTGTACAGGTATGGGCGCGCCACGTGACAGGGCGGCGCGCAACTATGCTTCCGCGGTGGCCCGGCCGTGCCCTTGTCCCGTACCTCGCGGCGCGGTATCGTCGATGCTCCGCCTTCCGCCCCTCGAACCGGAGAACAGACGTGCCCGCAGCCACCCCCGCCACGCTGAGAATTTCCACCGACAAGCGCGAACTCGACATCGACGCGATCTTCGACTTCCTGCATCGCGACGCGTACTGGTCGCAGGGCATTCCGCGCGACGTGGTCGAGCGGGCGATCGAGGGCTCGCTGTGCTTCGGCGCGTATGTCGGCGACCGGCTCGTCGGGTTTGCGCGGCTCGTCACCGATCACGCGACGTTCGCGTATCTGTGCGACGTGTTCGTGCTGCCGGCCGAACGCGGCAACGGCTACGGCCGCGCACTGATCGACCATATCTTCGCGCAGGAGATGGTGCAGCGGCTGCGCCGCATCATGCTCGCGACGACCGACGCGCACGAACTCTACCGGCCGGTCGGTTTCGGTCCGCCCGCGAATCCCGAGCGGCTGATGGAGATCCGCCGGCCCGACATCTACACGAAACGCTGACGCGCGCCGCAGCGCATACAATACGCGCTTTCCGTTTTTGCCGAAGAGAAGCACACCATGACCGAACAGGAAGCCGAACAGCTCGCGACGCACCGCCACTACAAGGGCGGCCTGTACCGCTACATCGGCGTTGCCCGCCATTCCGAAACCGAGGAATCGGTGGTCGTCTACGAGCATCTGTGGCCGCATGCGCGCGGGCTGTGGGTGCGGCCGGAAGCGATGTTCAACGGCAACCTCGAAGACGGCACGCCGCGGTTTCGCAAGCTGCGCGACTGAGCGGGCGGCGCCGGGGCCGGCGCCGGTGTCTAGCCCGCGCTGCCCGGCTTGTCGTGCGGCGATTGTTGTCGCAGCGCCATCGCAAAGAAGCGCCGGATTTCATCCATCAATTCCGCGCGGGCCGACGCGAAATCGAACGCGCGCCGGTTTTCGTGCGCGTAGCGCTGGCGCCAGTCGTCGGCCGCATGCCGCGCTTCGCGTGCGCGCAGATCGTCGAGTTCGGGCGTGCGCAACGCGTGATCGGCGATCAGCGTCACGCCGTCCCGGCTGACCTCCAGCACGCCGCCCGCGACGAGCAGGCGGCGATGCTCGCCGGTCGGCGCATCGACGAGCATCACGACGCCCGGCCGGATCCGCGTGAGCAGCGGCGCGTGGTGCGGGTAGATCCCCAGTTCTCCGCTTTCCCCCGGCACGACGACGAAATGCGCGTCGCCGGCATACAGCACCGCTTCCACGCTTACGATGTCGAGCTTCATCGACGTCTTCATCCGTACTCCTTCAGACTGCCGCCGCGCCGGCGACGATTTCGCACAGCTCGGTGGTGATCTGCGCCTGTCGCGTCTTCTGGTACAGGTGCCGCAGTTCGCGCAACACGCGGTCGGCGTTGTCCGTCGCGGTCTGCATGCTGAACATTCGCGCGCATTGCTCGCACGCGTAGTTCTCGACGACGGCCTGATAGAGCGTCGCCTCGACGTAGCGCAGCAGCAACGTGTCGACGACCGGCTTCGGCGCGGGCTCGTACAGATAGTCGGACGCGGGTGCGGACGCGGGCGCGCCGTCGGTCGGCGCGCCGGTGTCGAGCCCCACGATCGGCAGCATCGCATCGATGCGCGGCTCGTACGCGAGCGGGCTCGTCAGCCGGTTGTATGCGACGTGCACTTCGTCGAGCTCGCCGTTGACGAACGCGGTCAGCGGCACGAGCAGCGCACCGAGCAACTGCTCGAAGTGCGGCTCGGCGGCCAGGCCGCTCGCACGCGCGGCGATGGTCGCGCCGTGGCGCAGCAGCGGCGCGAGGCCGCGCGCACCGATCACGCTCAGTTCGCATGCGACGCCGGCCTCGTCCCAGCGTTCGAGCGCATCCACGCATTCGACGAGCAGCCGCGCATTGAGCGGGCCGCACAGCCCGCGATCGGTGCTGACGACGATCAGGCCGACGCGGCGCACGGTATCGCGTCGCGCCATCAGCGCCGATACGTGGTCGGGACGGTCGCGCAGCACGCGTTCCGCCATCGCGCCGATGCGCGCCGCGTACGGGCGGAACTCGCGCGCGCGTCGCTGCGCGCTCGCCATCTTGGTGCGCGCCATCATTTCCATCGCCTTGGTGATCTTGCGCGTGGACGAGGTACTGGCGATCTTCGCGCGGATTTCGCGTATGTGCATGTCAGGGGGGGGCGTCGCGGCCATCCGGATGTCATCGTGCGGATTCATGCTATCGGGACTTCACCTGAAACAATTGACGGAAATCAAACGACTTCGCCCGGTCCCGCACCAGAATCCGTTCACATGATCCTTGCGAAGGGGCAGTCGATGACCGAGTTACGCACGCATCAGAAATACGACGCGCTGATTGCGCGTTGCCGCGCATTGCGCCCGGCGACGGTCGCGGTCGCGCATCCCTGCGACGAGGTATCGCTACACGCGGCGGCTGCCGCCGCGCGGGCCGGCATCATCGTGCCCGTGCTGGTCGGCCCGGTGGCGCGAATCACGATGCTCGCCGCGACGCTCGGTGTCGACCTGTCCGGCTATCGGCTCGTGGATGCGCCGCACAGTCATGCGTCGGCGGCGCGCGCGGTCGAGCTGGTGCGCGCGGGCGACGCGCAGGCGCTGATGAAGGGCAGCCTGCACACCGACGAGTTGCTGGCGGAGGTGGTGCGCGCCGACACGGGGCTGCGCACCGGGCGGCGCCTGAGCCACGTGTTCATCATGGACGTGCCGACTTACCCCAAGCCGCTGTTCATCACCGACGCGGCCGTCAATATCCGTCCGACGCTCGAACAGAAGGCCGACATCGCGCAGAACGCGATCGATCTCGCGCATGCGCTCGGCATCGCCCGGCCGAAGGTGGCGATCCTGTCGGCGGTCGAGACGGTCAGCTCGAAGCTGCCTTCGACGCTCGACGCCGCCGCGCTGTGCAAGATGGCCGAGCGCGGCCAGATCACCGGCGCGCTGCTCGACGGGCCGCTCGCGTTCGACAACGCGATCAGCCCGGAGGCCGCGCGGCTCAAGCATCTCGGTTCCGCGGTCGCCGGCGATGCGGACATCCTGCTCGTGCCCGACCTCGAGGCCGGCAACATGCTCGCGAAGGAGCTGACGTTCCTCGCGAATGCCGATGCGGCCGGCATCGTGCTCGGCGCGCGCGTGCCGGTGATCCTGACGAGTCGCGCCGACAGCGAACGCACGCGCCTGGCGAGCTGCGCGGTCGCGGCGCTCGTCGCGGCGGCGCGCGCCACGGCGGCGCCCGTTGACGCGCCGGCGCTTGCGGCCGACGCACACTGACGAGGCCGCGATGCGACATCCCGTCCTGGTGCTCAATGCCGGCTCGTCGAGCCTCAAGTTCTCGGTCTACGACACGCGCGACGATCGTTCGCTCGATGCGGGCCTGCACGGGCAGGTCGAGAACCTGCATGGCGCACCGCATCTGTTCGTGGCCGATGCGCACGGCGCGACGCTCGCCGACAGCCCCGTCGCGCGACCGGGGCATCAAGGCGCGATCGAGGCGCTGCACGCGTGGTTCGCTGCGCACGTCGGGCGGGAGGCCGCGTTCGACGGCGTCGGGCACCGGGTCGTGCATGGCGGCCCGTATTTCACCGCGCCGGTGCGGATCGACGCGCGCGTGCTCGATGCGATCGCGTCGCTTTCGCCGCTCGCGCCGCTGCACCAGCCGCATCACGTCGACGCGATTCGCGCGGTGGCCGCGGTTGCGCCGAACCTGCCGCAGGTCGCGTGTTTCGACACCGCGTTCCATGCGACGGTGCCGGCGCTCGAACGGGAGTTCGCGTTGCCGCGCGCGCTGACCGAGCAGGGCATCGTGCGCTACGGGTTTCACGGGCTGTCGTACGAGTACATCGCGACGGCGCTCGCGGCCCTCGATCCGTCGTGGGCGCGGCAACGGACGGTCGTCGCGCACCTCGGCAACGGCGCGAGCCTGTGTGCGCTCGAGAACGGCCGCAGCGTCGCGACGACGATGGGCTTCACGGCCGTCGACGGGCTGCCGATGGGCACGCGCACGGGCGCGCTGGACCCGGGCGTGATCCTGTATCTGCAGCGTCACGCAGGCCGGTCGCTCGACGAGGTCGAGCATCTCATCTATGCAGAATCGGGCTTGCTCGGCGTGTCCGGCGTGTCGAGCGACATGCGCACGCTGCTCGCGAGCGACGCACCGTCGGCCGCGCATGCGGTCGAGCTGTTCGCCTATCGCGCGGCCCGCGAGCTCGCCGCGCTGGCCGGCGTGCTCGGCGGTCTCGACACGCTCGTGTTCACGGCGGGCATCGGCGAGCACGCGCCGCACGTGCGTGAACGGATCTGCAATCGCGCCGCGTGGCTCGGCATCGTGCTCGACGACGCGGCGAACGCGGCCGGCTTGCCGGTGATTTCGAGCGACGCGTCGCGCGTGACGGTGCGCGTGATTCCGACCGACGAGAACCTGATGATCGCGCGCCACACGCGCCGCGTGCTGGACGACGCGATCCCTTCCACGCCGTATCCGACCTGAGAGACCTCCGATGACAGCACGCGACACGCCTTCCCCTGCCGTCAGCGCCCCCGCGCTGCCGATTTTCTGGCCGATGGCCGCCGCCACCGCGATGTTTGCGGCCGGCTCCGAGATCGCGGCGCGAAATCTCCGCTTCCTCGCGGAAGAGGAGAAGCTCCATTTCGAAGCGCATCCGGCGCTGGCGTCGACGAACCGGCCGTTGCTGGAGTTGCGCACGATGACGTTCCGCGATTATTCGGTCGCGCCGGCGCACGGGCTGCCGACGATCGTCGATGCGCCGTACGCGGGGCACAGCGCGATGATCGCCGACTACCAGCCGGGGCAGAGCCTGATGCAGACGCTGCGCGAGCACGGCGTCACGCGTCTGTACCTGACCGACTGGCGCTCGGCCACCGAGGACATGAAGGATCTCGAGATCGACCAGTATCTGGCCGAGCTGAACGTGTGCGTCGATGAACTCGGCGGCCGCGTGAATCTCGTCGGCCTGTGTCAGGGCGGCTGGATGTCCGCGATGTATGCGGCGCGCTTCCCGCACAAGGTCGCGAGCCTCGTGCTGGCCGGCTCGCCGATCGACACCGACGCGGGCGACGGCCCGATCAAGCGAATGGTGCACACGTATCCGACGTCGTTCTACGAGGAACTCGTCACGATGGGCGGCGGGCTGATGCGCGGGCGCTTCATGTTGCGCGGCTGGAAGAACATGCACCCCGACCAGCACTATCTCGCCGAGCACGTCGACCTGTACGAGCATCTCGACGATCCCGAATACCTGCGCAAGCGCGAGGTGTTCGCGAACTGGTACGAAAGCCCGATCGACTTGCCGGGGCGCTGGTACCTGCAGGCGATCGTGCAGATCTTCAAGGAGAACCGGCTCGCGAAGGGCACGTTCGTCGCGCTCGGGCGCACGCTCGACCTGAAGGACGTCGCGTGCCCGACCTATCTGCTCGCCGGCGAGGCCGACGACATCACGACGCCGGAGCAGGTGTTCGGCGCGCACGATCTTCTCGGGACGCCCGCGTCGCGGATCGAGAACCGGCTCGTGCCGGGCGGCCATATCGGCCTGTTCATGGGGACGCGCACGCTGACGACGGTGTGGCCCGACATCGCGCGATGGATCGCGGCGCAGCGCTAGGCCGGCGCGGATCGGCAAGGGAGGCGACATGACGTTGCGACACAAGCGGGGGCTCGTCGTCGGCATCGCGAACGAACAGAGCATCGCGTGGGGATGCGCGCGTGCGTTTTGCCGGGCCGGCGCGACGCTCGCGGTGACCTGGCAGTCGGACAAGACCTTGCCGCACGTCGAGCCGCTGTTCGCGCAACTCGACGCGCCGATCCGGATGCCGCTCGACGTCGGGCGGCCCGACCAGATGGCGGCGGTGTTCGATGCGATCGCGGCCCAATGGGGCGAAATCGACTTCGTGCTGCATTCGGTTGCGTATGCACCGAAGGCCGATCTGCACGGCCGCGTGGTCGACAGTTCGCCGGAAGGCTTCGCGTTGGCGATGGATACCTCGTGCCATTCGTTCATCCGGATGGCGCGGCTCGCCGAGCCGCTGATGACGCGCGGCGGGAGCCTGATGGCGATGAGCTATCTCGGCGCGGAGCAGGTCGTCGCGAACTACGGGGTGATGGGGCCGGTCAAGGCCGCGCTCGAAGCGAGCGTGCGTTACCTGGCGGCCGAACTCGGCGGCGCGGGCATTCGCGTCAACGCGATTTCGCCGGGCGTGCTGCCGACGCGCGCGGCGTCGGGCCTGCCGGACTTCGGCCGGCTGCTCGACGACACCGCGCGCCGGGCGCCGCTGCATCACGCGCTGGACATCGACGACGTCGGCGCGTTCTGCGCGTTTCTCGCCAGCGACGGCGCACGGGCGATCACGGGCGGCACGCACTATGTCGACGCCGGCATGCACATGCTCTAGCGCGTCGGCGGCGCGCGGCGTTCAGGTCCGCGCGAATGCCTGCACGAGGGCCGGCGGCGCGTGGGCGACCGTGACCTCCGGCGTGCCGTGCCACGCCGCGAGTTTCTTCACGGCCTTCGCGACGTCGGCCGCGAGCCCGGCGCCGAACCGCACGCCCGGCTCGACGTGCACGGCTTTCAGCTCGACCGTGCCGAGCGTGCGATGCGCTTTCGCATCGACGCGGCCCACCAGCCGGCCGCGATGCAGCATGGGCAGGCAGAAATAGCCGTAGCGCCGCTTGTGCTCGGGCGTATAGCACTCGATCGTGTAATCGAAACCGAACAGCGTCGACGCGCGCCGCCGGTCCCACACGACCGGGTCGAACGGCGACAGCAGCGTCGTGACCGTCGAGCGCAGCGTGTCGGCCGCGGCCGCCGGCAGCAGCGCGTCGAGCGAGCGATGCACGTAGGCCGGTTCCTTCCAGTCGTCGATCTGCACCGGAATCAGGTCGCCGGCCTCGGCGAGCCGCTCCAGCTCCGCGCGGTATGAACGGCGCGGCAGCCGATAGTAGTCGGCCACCCAGTCCGCGCGCACGACGCCGAGCGCGCGGCACGTGTAGTCGAGCAGCGCAGGCAGCACGGCCTCGCGCGGCGGCAGGTCGCGCGCATCGTCCCAGGCGGGCAGCACGCGTTCGCGCACGTCGTACACGCGCTGGAAATTGCGGCGCTCCGACACCATCAGGTCGCCCGTCGTGAACAGCACTTCCAGGTGACGCTTTTCCGGCTTGCGATCCCACCAGCCGTTGCCCTTCACGCCATCCTCGCGCGCGAAATCGGCCGAGCGCACCGGGCCTTCGTTGCGAATCCGCGCGAGCAGCCGTTCGATCTCCGGACGATTCTGCTCGTGCCATTCGGCCGCATATTTCCAGCCCATTCCCGACGGGTCGAGCATCTTGTAGCGCATCAGCCCGAACTGCTCGATCGGCAGGAAACACGCTTCGTGCGACCAGTATTCGAACAGGCGGGCCTCGGCGAGATGTTCGTCGAGCCAGTGCGGCGGGAAATCGCCGAGACGGCTGAACAGCACCAGATACGGGCTGCGCGCGACGACGTGGATGGTATCGATCTGCAACTGCGCCATCCGGCGGATCGTGTCGAGCACGTCGGACTTGGTCGCCTTGCGGCGCGGCGGTGTGAGCAGGCCCTGTGCGGCGAGATGGAGCGCGCGGGCGGCGGCGGGCGAAAGCGTGAGCATCGGCGGGACGGTCGAGGGTGGCGATCGGGAACCACTTTAGCGCGAAAGCGGCGCGCGCGTGCGACGTGCGGCTGCAACACGTCTGACAATGGTTGACAGATGCGTTTTGCAAGTTTCCCTATAGTGCGGTTCATGGCGCGACGATCAATGCGCGCAACGATTCCGCTTCCGACGCACATATGTCCATGGCACGCAGGAAGCGAATCCGGGATTCCCGACCCCCATCGGGAGACCCGGAGCCCTGAGCGGACATCCATGCGGCTGTGCACCGGCCCCGTGTGGATGTCCGCTGATTTTTTTGTTTTTCCGGTTTTCATCCATTGCCGCGCGACGGGTCATGCCGTCGCGCCGGCCGCTTATGCCCGCTTGCCGCGCGCGACTTCGTCGCCGGCGCCGGGCGGCAGCCGCCGCGTGATCGGAATCGACGCGAACGAGCACAGCCCGACCACGAGGAACGCGGGCCAGAAATCCGACCACATCATCGTCTGATGGCCCTGGAGCCAGTGCGACACGTGCAGCACGAGGCCGGCCACCGTCACGCCGAGGCCGAGCGACATCTGCTGGACGACGCTGCCGAGGCTCGTCGCGCGACCTGCGTCGCGCGGCGAGATGTCCGCGTAGATCATCGAATTCAGGCTCGTGAACTGCAGCGCGGGGAAGATGCCGCCGACCAGCACGATCAGCCAGATCGCCCAGGTCGCCATGCCGGGATGGAACACGCCGTACGCGGCGATCGCGAGGCCCGCGAATGCCGCGTTGTAGATCAGCACCGTACGAAAACCGAAACGGCGCAGCGTATGCGTGGCGGTCGAACGGCTGACCGCGCCGCCGAGCGCGGACGCGCACGTGATGAGCCCCGAGTGGAACGCGCTCATGCCGAGCCCTTCCTGCAGCGCGAGCGGCAGCAGGAACGGCACCGCACCGAGCCCGATGCGGAACAGCGACCCGCCAACGACGCTCGCGTGGTACGTCGGGATCTTCAGGAAACTGAGGTCGAGCACGGGGCGCTCTTTGCGGCGCGCGTACGGCACGTACAGCGCAAGCATCGCGGCGCCGGCCGCGCACATGATGACGGCGTTCGAGCGCGACGTGAGCGAACCGTCGATCAGCGTGAGGCCCATCAGCAGCAGCGCGGCGCCGCTGGCCGACAGCAGGAAGCCGAACCAGTCGAGCGGGCCCGGATCGGGCTCGTGCGTGTTCGCGATGTGCTTGCTGGCGAGGTAGATCCCGTAGATGCCGATCGGCACATTGATGAAGAAGATCATCCGCCAGTGCAGGTAGGTCGTGATGAAGCCGCCGACGAGCGGCCCGACCGTGGGCCCGAACAGCGCGGGAATCGCGAGGTAGTTCATCGCGCGCACGAGATCGGCGCGCGGCACCGCGCGGAAGATGATGATGCGGCCGACCGGGACCATCATCGCGCCGCCGACGCCCTGGATGAAGCGCGCGAACGTGAGCACGCCGAGCGAGTTGGACGCCGCGCACATCAGCGAGCCGACGACGAAGATGCCGATCGCGGTGCGGAACACGGCGCGCGCGCTAAAGCGGTCGGCGAGCCAGCCGCAGATCGGGATGAACACGCCGAGACCGACCACGTAGGCCGTGATCGCAATGTTCAACGTGACGGGGTTGTGCCCGAAGTCCCTCGCCATCGCAGGCAGGGCGGTGACGATGATGTTCGCGTCGACGCTTTCCATGAACAACGCACAGGCAACGATGAGCGGTGCTAGAAAGACGGGCGACATGGGCAGGGCGCGCGGTAAAGACGCCATTATGCCCACAATGTGACCGCTGCGTCACGTACGACAACAGTTGTTCCGCATGTTGCAACAGTCGTCTTCTCCGGCGGATGGCGCGGAAAGGACGACCGCGCACGTGCGAGCGATGTGCTGCCTGGGCGATGAACAACGCGGCATCGTCGTCGCGATGCGCACGCGTTTTCGATGCGAGGCCGGAGGTTGACGCGGTGATCTGCGAACCGCTTGCCGCACGGCAAGTCGACCGCGCGTTCGCGTTGGAATGCGCGACGAGCGGGGGACGACATTGGCCCCGGTCATGTCGATTCCTTTTGACCGCGTGGCCGTGCGTTTCTAGAATATGAGCACTTGCTCACATTCGAAAGCTGCCTTCCCGCCATGTCCGAATCGTCGTCGCGCATTCCGCTTTCGCCGCGCAAGGCGCCGCGCCAGCGCCGCTCGGTGGCCACCGTCGATGCGATCGTCGAGGCTGCCGCCCGCATTCTGGAGCGCGACGGCTTCGACGGTTACACGACGAACGCGGTGGCCGCGCTGGCCGGCGTGAGTATCGGCTCGCTCTACCAATACTTCCCGAACCGCGATGCATTGACGGCCGCGCTCGTCGAGCGCGAGAGCGCGCATCTGCTCGACGACGTCGACCGGGCCGCCGCGCTGTCGTGCTGCGACGACGTGCTGCGCACGCTGGTGCGCGGGGCCGTCGCGCATCAGATGCGCCGGCCGGTGCTCGCGCGGCTGATCGATTTCGAGGAGGCGCGCTTGCCGCTCGGCGCGCGCACCGCGCGCGTCGCGGACCGCATCCACGCGACCTTGCTGCATGCGCTCGGGCTGCGCGATGCGCCGCGCGTCGCCGCGCCCGACGTCGTGGCACACGATCTGCTCGCGATCGTGAAAGGCATCGTCGATGCGGCGGGCGCGCGCGGCGAGACCGATGCGGATGCGCTCGAAGCGCGTGCGTGGCGGGCGGTACGCGGGTATCTGCGCGAGTCGCGCGAATCGAAACTTGCTTGACATGCATGTTTCGTGCGACAGTCAGGCCCATTCGCACCACAACATGACGCGTATCGATCGAAGGCCATCGAGACGAACGCGCGCGCGAACGAGACCTCGTGCCGATCCACTCACCATTCGAAAGGAGGGGACACGCCATGACGTCACGTCGTGCCGCACCGCTTGCATCTCGCTTCCCGTCGCGTCAGTCACCGCCCGCGCCGCGTCCGCGCTGGGCGGCCGCACTGGCCATTGCCTATCTCGCCGTCGCCGGTTGCGCCGCGCAGGCCGACAATGCACACCAGGCCGCCGCGCAAGCGGCGAGCCCGTCCGCGTTGCCGGCCACCCCCGCAGCCGCAGCCGCATCCGCTCCCGCGTCCGGCACGCTGCTGCCGCCGCCGAGCCAGCTCTACGGCGACCTGTTCGTCGCGGTGCAGACCGCGCAGCTCTATCCCGACCAGAAGACCTTCGTCGACGCCACGCCCGATACCGATCCCGCGACGATCGTGCAGTTGTATCAGCAACAGAAATCGCAGCCGGGCTTCTCGCTGAAGGCGTTCGTCGACCAGCATTTCACGCCGCCCGCGACAGGCGGCGTGACGCCGCCGCCGAACCAGACGCTGCGCCAGCACATCGACTGGCTGTGGCCGCAGCTCACGCGCACGAGCACCACGGCGCCCCCGTACAGTTCGCTGATTCCGCTGCCGAAGCCGTACGTCGTGCCGGGCGGCCGCTTCCGCGAAGGCTACTACTGGGACACCTATTTCACGATGCTCGGGCTGCAGGTGTCGGGGCGCGAGGATCTCGTCGACGACATGCTCGACAACTTCGCATACCTGATCGATACGATCGGGCACATCCCGAACGGCAACCGCACGTACTACGCGAGCCGCTCGCAGCCGCCGTTCTTCGCGTACATGGTCACGCTCGCCGCGCAGGTCGAAGGCGACAAGGTCTACCAGAAATACCTGCCGGCGCTGCGCAAGGAGCACGCGTACTGGATGCAGGGCGAAACCACCACGCCGCGCGGGCAGGCGACGCGCAACGTGGTCGCGATGCCCGACGGCGCCGTGCTGAACCGCTACTGGGATGCGAGCGACACGCCGCGCGACGAGTCGTATCTCGAGGACGTGACGACCGCGAAATCGGTGCCGTCCCGGCCGGCGAACGAGGTGTACCGCGACCTGCGCGCGGGCGCCGAAAGCGGTTGGGACTACAGCTCGCGCTGGTTCGGCGACGGCAAGACGCTCGCGACGATCCGCACGACGTCGATCGTGCCGGTCGACCTGAACAGCCTGATGTTCCATCTCGAGACGACGATCGTGAAGGGCTGCGCGGTCACGCGCGACATCGCGTGCGTGGCCGATTTCTCGGCGCGCGCGGGGCGGCGTGCGGCCGCGATCAATCATTACCTGTGGAACCGTCGCGGCTATTACGGCGACTATGACTGGCAGTTGCGCAAGCCGCGCGACGGCGTGACGGCGGCCGCGCTGTATCCGCTGTTCGCGGGCGTCGCGTGGCCGGAGCGCGCGAAGGCGACCGCGCGCGAAGTGCGCAAGACGCTGCTGCAGCCGGGCGGGCTCGCGACGACGACCGAGAACACGGGCCAGCAGTGGGATGCGCCGAACGGCTGGGCGCCGCTGCAGTGGATCGCGATCGACGGGCTGCGCCGTTACGGCGAACCGGCGCTCGCGAAGGACATCGGCACGCGTTTCCTGTCCGACGTGAAGCAGGTGTACGCGGCCGAAGGCAAGCTCGTCGAGAAGTACGTGGTCGAGGGCAGCGGCACGGGCGGTGGCGGAGGCGGCGAATATCCGTTGCAGGACGGCTTCGGCTGGACCAACGGCGTCACGCTGAAACTGCTGGGGCTGTACGGCGAGTAACGCACGGCGGCGCGGGCCGCATGCCCGCACGGCAAGCCACCACACGGGCCGGACCGTCGCGCAGGCGGCCGTCCGGCCCGTGCCTCGATGCGCCGGGCATCAGAACGTGATCGTCGTGCGCACGCCGACCACCGTTTCGTCGCCGATGCGCGCGCCCGCCGCGTTCGGGTTCGGGATGCCGCCGCCCGGACGGAAGAAGTGCTGCAGGTCGGCCTGCACTTGCCACCACGGCGCGACCTGATACTGGTACGTCGCCTCGATGACCGTCTCCGCGCGGCGCACCGGATAGCCCGGCGTCGTGTACGCGCCCGTGTCGCCGTCGAGGCCACGCGCATGCGAGCCGATCTTCGCGTAGCCGATCGCGATGCCGGCGACGTCGTTGTCGCGTCCGACGAACGGCGCCTTCAGCGTCACGCCGGCATTGGCCGCGAAATCGACGATATTGCGATCGCCCGGCGAGCCCATCACGCGCGCGAACACGCCGACCGAGCGCGGGCTGTCGGCCGACGGCCGCCACACCATCTGGTCCGCGACCGCATAGAAGCCGTAGTTGCCGCGATGCGTGGCGGGCGTACCGTTGCTCGCCGGATCGGCGAGCGACAACCCGTCGGTGCCGTAGCGCGGATCGTTCGCGTGCTGCGACTGATACCAGACGCCGAGTTTGTACGTGCCGGGCAGGCCGGCCGGCTGTGGCGCCTTCGGATCGGCGGCCGGCGCGTTCAGCGCGTACTGCACTTCGCCGATCACGAATGCGCCGCTGCGCAGGTTGAAGTTGGTGCCGTGCGCATTCAGCACCTGCGCGTCGCCGTCGCTGCGGCCGGCCGGGTTGCCGTCGAACACGCCGACCATCGCGGTCCACGCGTCGGCCGGCTTCACGCGCAGCCGCACGCCGAGCGACGACAGCGGATACGCGGGGCCGCCGGACGGCAGGTCGGTGGACGGCAGCACGGGCCAGCCGAACGTCGCGTTCATGAACGTCGCCGCGTTCTCGCTCACCATGAATTCCTGGTCGACGCTCTGCTGGCCGACTTTCACGTCGACCTTGCCGTCGAGCAGCGACTGCTGATACCAGAGCTCCCACAGGCGCGTGGTCGAACTGGCTTCGATGCCGGTCGCGGTCTGCAACGTCTGCAGGTAGCGCTGCGAGAGGTTGGTGCCGTGGATCTGCAGCCCCGACACGTTGAACGTGCCGCCCGGCAGGCCGATCGCCTTGCCGGTGTCGACGTTGAAGCCGAATTGCGTGAGCCCCTGGTACGCGCCGCCGCGACCCGTGCCGCCGGACGTGTTGTACAGGTACTCGCTGGTTTCCTGCAGGCTCAGCGTGACACCGTGCTGGTCGAGCACGTCGCGCAGGCCGCCGATGTTGCCGAGCAGGTTCGAGCGCTCCCACAAGCCGGTGGGAGCGGGCGCGGCAGCATCGGCGGCCTGTTGTTGCGCGGGGGCGGCCGCATCGCGCGCGCCGGCCGCCGGTTCGGTTGCGGCGGGAGACGTCGCTTGCGCGAATGCGGGTGCGGCGGCGAACGACAGCAGCAGCGCGGCGAGCGCATCGACGCGACGCTTGCGCGGGACGGGTGCGAGAGTGTTCTTCATTTGGTTCCGTTGGCAGTTTGATTAGTTAGGCTGAAGAAACGGGAACGGGATGCGGGACGCATGGCGAGACGGGCCGCACGGACGCAGAGGGATTACGGCAGCCAGCCGCCGACGCGCCACACCTGCGCGAAGCCGACGCGTGGCGCGACCGAGCACAGCAGCGCGGCGAGCGCGAGCGCGGCCGCCGTCGCGGCGATCAGCGCGCAATCGAGCAGGCGGGGCGCCGCCGGCACGTGGGCGAGCGCGAAGCCGCGCCAGTGGCCGAATGCCCGCGCGAACGGCGAGCGGCCGAAAAAGGAGCGGTCGCACGCGACGTGCGCGACGCGCTTGAGCCTGACCGCGAACGATTGAAAGAACATGACGCTGCCTCCGTTTCCGTCCGGCGAACGCCGGACGACGTGATCGAGCGCGGGTGCGTGACGCGACCCTGCGATCGGAGGATGGAACATAACGGAGCGTGCGACTGACGAACCGGCGATGGCCGGCCCGGGAGGAGGCGCGCTAACCCGACGAATGCGAGCTAGCGGCGAAAGACATGCGTCTGGCTGCTATCTCGCGATGGCTTGGCCGGCCTGGACCGGCATCGAACTGCAACTAGAGCATGTGTCCACGGAGGGACTCCCTTGATGAATTGGGGCGGATTGTAGTCGCGACTTTTGCTGCGGCGCAAGCAAAAAACGCACGAGCGATGCGCTGTGTCGCGTGCGCGTCGCCGCGTGGCGGGGCTGTCGCGCGGCCGCCCGGCGATCGCGACAAGGATGCGCGGCAGGGCGCCGGGCCGTTGCTCGCACGCATCGGCGCGCGGTTGCCCGGTGACGGCGCTGAAAGGTTTCAGAACGTTATTTCGAGGGCAAATCTTTCAGTCGCGTCAGGCGGGAAATTTATTTCGAAAAATGGGGTTTCAAGGGGTTGACTTCACTTTCGGGCGGTCCATAGAATCCGCCATCTTCACTCTTGGGGCCGCCGCCTTGGACGCCTGCAGTAGTCGATCTTCGAACGACATTTCCGCCTGAGCGACCGACGTCCGCGCCTCATCGACGCCGCCGTTTGTCTCCCGGGCAAACGGTGCGCGCAGCAGTATTCCGCAGCCACTTCCTACGTGCACCCTGATTCGCGCCGGTTAGCGTGATGCGTTCTCGCATGCGTTGCCCGGTTTCACCGCCGCCAGGCAGGCGGCCGCGTTCGCGCATCCGTTCTCCGGGCGCACGAACGCCGGCCCGCCCGCCGGACGGCGGTCAACCGTGTTCTCCGGAACACCGCACAGGAGCCGCCGTGAACGACAGTGACAGTTGTCCCTTATGCCCGTTGCATACGCAGACCCTTTTGAACCCGGGTCGCGGGGACACGCCGGCCGCCTAGCCTGACACGTCGTTCAGGCGCCGGACTGGCCCCGCGCCCACGACGCGGCCGGCACGATGCCGTCGCCGCACGGAGCCAGACCATGAACTTCGGCCTTCTGCTGTCGAACCTTCCGCACGTCACGGAATCGCGCCACCACTACGACGCGATGCTGACGCTCGACGCCCGTCCGCGGGTGTTCTCCCGCCTGCTGAACCAACTGAAAGCGTTGATCCACTGAAAAGAAGCGCCGAGCGCGCCTCGGCATGCGCACGCGCGCCCGCCTTCGAGCGGCCGTCCCGCGCGCATGCCAAGGTCACACGCTCATCGAATCGCATAACCCTTAGCCGTACGGAATACATCATGTCCACGCCCTCCAACGTCTCTCCACCGATTGCGGTCGAGCGCAGCGCCGTGCTCGACGAAGCCCATCTGGGCGACATCCGCGGTGCGCTCGGCACGATCTCGCACCACGACACCGGTGCGCGCGGCACGTGGTGGGCGCGCCTGCGCACGCTGCTCGCGATCATCGGCCCGGGCCTGATCGTGATGGTCGGCGACAACGACGCCGGCGCGTTCGGCACCTATACGCAGGCCGGCCAGAACTACGGCACGACGCTGCTGTGGACGCTGCTGCTGCTCGTGCCCGTGCTGTACGTGAACCAGGAAATGGTGCTGCGCCTCGGCGCCGTTACGGGCGTCGGCCATGCGCGCCTGATCTTCGAACGCTTCGGCAAGTTCTGGGGCGCGTTCAGCGTGATCGACCTGTTTCTGCTCAACGCGCTGACCATCGTCACCGAGTTCATCGGCATCACGTTCGTGCTGGATTTTTTCGGATTGCCGAAGGTGGCCGGCGTGTGCGTGGCCGCGGCCTTGACGATGGCGGCCGTCAGTACCGGCGATTTCCGGCGCTTCGAGCGGTTCGCGATCGGGCTGTGCGTGCTGAGCCTGCTGCTCGTGCCGGTGCTCGTGTCGATCCACCCGCCGGTCGCGCAGATGACGCGCGATTTCTTCGTGCCGAACTGGCCCGCGCACGCGAAGCTGTCGGACGTGATGCTGCTCGTGATCGGGATCGTCGGCACGACGGTCGCGCCGTGGCAATTGTTTTTCCAGCAGAGCTACGTGATCGACAAGCGCATCACGCCGCGCTTCATGAAATATGAAAAGGCCGACTTGTGGATCGGCATCGCGTTCGTGCTGGTCGGCGCGGTCGCGATGATCGGCTTCAGCTCGGCGCTGTTCGGCGGCCATCCGGAAGCCGGCAACTTCACCGACGCGGGCGGCGTCATCGCGGGCCTGGAGCGGTATGCGGGCCGCACGAGCGCGACGCTGTTCGCGGTCGCATTGCTCGACGCGTGCATCATCGGCGCGGCGGCCGTGTCGCTGTCGACCGCCTACGCGATCGGCGACGTGTTCAAGATCCGCCACTCGCTGCACCGCGGCGTGACCGACGCGAAGGGCTTTTATCTCGTCTATTTCGGCATCGTCGCGGCCGCGGCCACGCTCGTGCTGATCCCCGGCAGCCCGCTCGGCCTGCTGACCGAAGCCGTGCAGACGCTCGCCGGCGTGCTGCTGCCGAGCGCGACGGTGTTCCTGCTGGTGCTGTGCAACGACCGCCAGGTGCTCGGCCCCTGGGTCAATTCGACGAAGCTCAACGTGTTCACGGGCGCGGTGATCTGGGTGCTGGTGCTGCTGTCGATCATCCTGACCGCGTCGGTGATGTATCCGGACATCAGCGGCGAAGCGATCGTCGACGTGCTGGTGGGCGGCACCGTGCTCGCGATCGCCGGCTATCTCGCGACGGTACTGATTCGCCGCAACAAGCGCGTCGTCGAGCCGGCCATCGATCGCTCGCTGCGCGACACGTGGCGCATGCCGCCGCTCGACACGCTGGCGCCGCAGAACATGACGCTCGCGACGCGGATCTGGATGGCCGTGCTGCGCGGCTATCTGGTGATCGCGGTCGGCCTCGTGATCGTGAAGGTCGTGCAGATGACGCTGTTGAAGTAACGGCGCTCGTCTGCCAGGAAGCGGCGTCGGACCCGGCACCGCGCCGCCACCCGTCCATGCCGGCCCGCGAGGCCGGCATGTGCGTTTACGCGGGCGATGACGCGCAACGGCGTTGCGCCGCCGCGTGTCAGATCAGCTCGAGCTTCGACGTCAGGTACGTGAGCTGGATCCGGTTCGCGACGCCGAAGCGCTTGCGCAGCTTGCGCAGGTGATAGTCGACGTTGTGCGCGCTGGTGTCGAGGCGCCGGCCGATCTCCTTGTCGGACGCGCCTTCGGCGATGCCGAGCAGCAGCTCCTGCTCGAACGGCGTGAGCCCGTTGACCGCACGCTCGCGCGACGTCGAGATCAGTTGCGGCGACGCGAACTTGTGGACCGACAGCCCGATCGACAGCGCCTGCTCGATCGTCGCCGGCGTGATCCATTCGCGCGTGCGGCGCGGCGCGGTGAAGCTCATGAATGCGTGCAGCCGCGTGCCGGGCACGGCCATCGAATACATGATGCCGCTGCACATCCCGTCGTCCTGCATCGTCTGCAGGAAGCCGTCGAGCGCGGCCGGGCTCACGGACGGCGCGTCGTCGCGCTCGCGGTGCGCGCGGCGCAATTGCTGCAGATCCCACACGATCGGCATGTTGCACACGCGCGCGCCGAGCGTGCGCGGATCGACGTCGTGATGGCTGTGCCGCACGTAGTCGCCGCGATAGGTGGCCGGCGTGAACGCTTCGTGCAGGTAGAGGCTTTCGACGCGCTCGCGCGTGAATTCGAGGGCGAAGTACGCGAACGTCGAGAAGCCGGTCAGGTGCAGCAGGCTCGTGACGATCCGGTTGCGCTCGGCCGTGCTCTGCGCGTGCGCGAGCGTATCGGCGACGCCGAGCTTCGGCGCGTGCGGCTGCGCGTCGTCGCCGCGCTTCACGTCGTCGCACCAGACGACCTGCACGGTGCGCTCGCGCAGCGCGTCCGCGCCGGCGTTCGACACGCGCGACGAACGCGGCAAGCTGGTTGGGGCGACCGCTTCTTCATGCAATGCAATATCGGACATGAGCCATCCCTCGGAATCGACGCGCATCGCCTGGCGGCGGCCGTATCGTGTACGGCATTCGCGGCGGTGCGACCGAGCATCGTTGTGATTGCGCCGTCGTCATCCCTGACGAAACGCGGGGGCATTGTACAAAAATGCCGGTGTGTGGGTAATATGCCGTAATACTAATCGCGGCGAAAGTTTCATGTTCGCGTGCATATAACGACGACCAGAAAATCATAAAGAAAAGACCAGATCGTGACGGGGCGCAGTTTCACATATTGGGAAAGGGCGGGCTCCTCATGACATATGCTGACGGCGCACCACGCGTCGAGTGGTTCTCACAAGCCGATATCGCGGCCGCTGCCGCTTATTCGAACGAATATCACGCCATCGAGCGTGACGTTTTTACCGGTATTCAAATAGCGCCCGGTAAAACCGACCTTGCGTCATTCGATTTCGCGCAATGCCATGCGCGATTGCGGCAAATCGGATTCAGCACGCTCGGTTACGGCGCGTACGAAATGATCGGGCGCCGCATTCTGCGCGCGCATCTGCTGCGCGATCTCGCGCCGGCGACGTTCATGCAGCCGTTCATCGAAGGGATGCTGTACGAAAGCGACCCGCGCTTCGCGCAGGTGCGGCAGAGCGGCTTCCCGGTCGCGTGGCGGCTCGACGAGATCGAGGCGGCCGCGCAGGGCAGCGGCGATCGCAAGGTGCTGGCGCTCGCCGGCCACTTGCGTGCGCACGCAATGAACAGCGGCGTGATCTTCAGTCTGTCGGCGCCGCGCCTCGACCTGCGAGTCGCGGTGAACCTGACGTCGGAAACGCACGGCACCGAATGGATCGACGATCGCGTGATCGGCGGCGCGCTGTCGGTCAGTCTTGCCGTGCACCGCGTCGCGCTGCCGTTCCTCGAGGCGCGTGTCGCGCGCATGCGCGGCTTCGCGCTCGGCGACGAGCAGCAGCAGGTGCTCGACCGGCTCGTGCACGGGCTGTCCGATCAGGAGATCGCGAGCGCGCTGCGTACGTCGCTGCACAAGGTCGGGCACCACATCCGCTCGCTGGAAAAGCAGTTCAACGTACAGAATCGCGCGCAGCTCGCGTACCTCGCCGCGCGGCGGCTGCCGTCCTGATCTGACGTCTTCGGGCACGCGCGCCGGCGGCCTCGGCGCGCGATGGAAGCGGTTCCGGCGGCGCGTGCCCGAACCGGCCGCCGGGTTTCGTAGTCCGATTCGATCGTCTGACGAAAACGCGCTTTCACGCTACGAGGCGCGCTTCTTTTTCTTTCAGTTCCCGTCGCTACACTCGTCCCATTCAACGGTCCGCGCAGCACGGGGAAGGGTTGCCCGTGCCAGCCGGCGATAACGACAGGACAACGGCACGATGGCTGAACCGAAGGCGCTCCCCCGCGACTGGCAGCGGTTGTTTTCCGCCGGCCGCGGCGTGTCCGGACGGCGCCTCGGGGGCGCATCGCCGCGCGCCGACCTGTTTCTCGCAACCTTCATCGTCGCGGTCGTCGCGCTGTTCATCCTGCCGCTGCCGCAGACCGCGCTCGACGGGATGATCTCGCTGAATCTCGCGGCGAGCGTCGTGCTGCTGACGGTGTCGACCTACGTGCCGTCGGCGGTCAGCTTCTCGTCGTTCCCCGCGTTGCTGCTGTTTACGACGCTGTTCCGGCTCGCGCTGAACATCGCGTCGTGCAAGCTGATCCTGCTGCATGCGAACGCCGGCCACGTGATCGACGCGTTCGGGCGGCTGGTGGTCGGCAACAACGTGGTGGTGGGCGGCGTCGTGTTCCTCGTGATCGCGGTCGTGCAGTTCATCGTGATCGCGAAAGGGTCGGAGCGGGTGGCCGAAGTCGGCGCGCGCTTCTCGCTCGACGCGATGCCGGGCAAGCAGATGAGCATCGACGCGGACCTGCGCGCGGGCATCATCAGCGCCGACGAAGCGCGCGAGCGCCGCGAGAAGCTCGAGCAGGAATCGCAGATGCACGGCGCGATGGACGGCGCGATGAAGTTCGTGAAGGGCGACGCGATCGCGGGCCTCGTGATCGCGTTCATCAACATCGTGGCCGGCATCGCGGTCGGCACGCTGATGCACGGGATGGACATCGGCGAGGCGCTGCAACGTTACGCGATCCTGACGGTCGGCGACGGGATGGCGTCGCAGATTCCATCGCTGCTGGTGTCGATCGCGGCCGGCATCGTGACGACGCGCGTCGCGACGCGCGATGCGCGGCAGCGCCAGCTCGGCGAACAGCTCGGCGAGCAACTGGGGGCGCACCCGCGCGCGCTGCTGATCGCGGCGTTCGTGCTGACCGGTTTTCTCGTCGTGCCCGGTTTTCCGAAATGGTCGTTCGCGCTGATCGCGCTCGGCCTCGGTGCATTCGCGTTCTCGCAACTGAAGCGCAAGACGTCGGCGCCAAGCTTCAACCTGATTCATGTCGCGGGGCGCGTCGGCGCGGCCGACGACGGCCAGCCCGCGAAGGTGTCGCACGCGGCGGGCGTCACGTCGCTGATCGCGGTGTCGCTGTCCGACGAGCTACGCACGGGCCTGAACCTCGCGCAATTGCAGGCGGCGCTGTCGAGCGCGAAGGCGCGCGTCGACGCGGACATCGGCACGGTGTTTCCGCGCATCACGCTGAACGACGACGAGGGCGCGCCGGCCGGCACGTACCGGATCTACCTGCAGGACGTGCTTGCCGCGCACGGCGCGCTGAAGCCGGGCTGGCTGCTGTGGGACGGCGTCGCGCCGCTACCCGAGCGCGCGGAGCGCCAGCCGGCCGAGGCGTTCGGCCCGTTCGCGACCGCGCTGTGGATCAAGCCGGACGGCGCGGCGCCGGACGGCAAGTGGCTGTCGAGCGAGAGCGCGCTGGCCGCGCACGTCGAGCAGATCGTGCGCCAGCATGCGGACGAATTGCTCGGCATCCAGGAGACGCAGGCGCTCGTGCATCTGGTGCGCCGCGATCACCCGGAGCTCGTCGGCGAACTGACGCGGCTCGTGCCGCTGCAGCGCGTGACCGAAGTGCTGCGTCGGCTGCTCGCCGAACAGGTGCCGATCCGCAACTTGCGCGTGATCTTCGAGAGCCTGATCACGTGGGCGCCGAACGAGCCCGACGACGTGATCGCGCTGGTCGAACTCGTGCGCGTCGACCTGCGCCGGATGATCACCGACCGTCACGCGGGCACGGCGCGCCAGCTGCGGGTCGTGCTGTTCGAGCAGAACCTGCAGGAGCGGATCGAAAGCGCGGTGATGCGCACGAAGCAGGGTAATTTCCTCGCGCTGTCGAGCGCGGTCAAGCAGGACATCGGCGAGCAGGTGCGCGCGATCGTGCAGGCCGCGCAGGCGGCCGGCACCGGCGGCCACGGTGGTCACGGCAATGCGCCGGGCGCCGCGCGGCTCGCGGTGATGGTCGCGCTCGGCGCGCGCCGCTACGTGAAGACGATCCTGCAGCCGGTGCTGCCCGACCTCGCGGTGCTGTCGTACCAGGAAGTCGAGGAGGACGTGCAGTTGCATACGGTCGGCTGGGTGAAGAACCCGCCGGACGACGGCACGGTTGGCGCGGGCGCCGACGTGCGCGCGCCGGGAGCCGTGCAATGACGAGCTCGACGATCCTCGACCTGACGCGCCAGGCGCTGATGCTCGTGCTGCTGCTGTCGCTGCCGATCGTGCTGATCGCGACCGTCACCGGCCTCGTCGTCGCGATCCTGCAGGCCGTCACGCAGGTGCAGGACGCCAATATCGGCATCGCGGTGCGGCTGATCGCCGTGATGGTCGCGCTCGTGCTGCTGTCGGGCTGGCTTGGCGGCGAAGTGCTGCGCTTCGCGCAGCAGGCGCTGGAACGCATGTTCGTTTCTTCCACAGGAGTCTTTTGATGCGTCGACGCGTCGCCTCGATCCGGTTTCAACCGCGCAGCCTGCAACGGGCCGCGCTTGCCGTGTGCGCGACCGCGCTGCTCACGGCGTCGCTGTGCATGGCGCCCGCGCAGCATGCGCGCGCCGCGGACCTGCGCTGGCGCAACAAGCCGTTCACGATCGTCGCGAACGGCAAGAAGATCGGCGACTTCATCCGCGAGCTCGCGTCGTCCCAGGGCGTGACGGCGGTGGTCGACCCGAAGGTCGACGGCGTGATCAGCGGCCGCTTTTCCGGCACGCCGCAGCAGACGCTCGACACGATCTGCTCGACCTACGGGCTCACGTGGTACTACGACGGCTCGTTCCTGTACGTCGATCCGGCCGACCAGTCGCAAACGCAGATGATCCCGATCCCGCCGAACGCGTCCGGCGAAATCGGCCGCGCGCTGCAGGCGATGCAGATTCCGGACAAGCGCTACACGCTGGTGATCAACGATCGCGCGAACAGCGTGTACGTGGCCGGCCCGCGCCGCTACGTCGAGCTCGTGCGGCAGGCGATCGGCTCGGTCGGCGATCCGTCGGCGAACGGCGCGCATGCGGACATCCGCGCGTTCCGTCTGAAATACGGTTGGGCGTCGGATTTCACGATCAACCGTTCGGGCAAGGAAGTGACGGTGCCGGGCGTCGCGACGATCCTGCGCCGGCTGTTCGGCAAGACCGGCGATACGACCGCGGCGCCGTCGAGCACGCCGCTCGGGCAGGCCGCGCGCCAGGTGAAGCTCGGCTCGGGGCTGACGATCGCGGTGCCGCGCCTCGACTTCCCCGACATCTCCGGCGGCCCGCGGCAGGGCGGCTATGGCGGTGCGGACGGCAGCATGGGCGGCGGGTTCTCGCCGTTCTCGAACAACGGCGGCGGCGACACGCTGCCGCAGATCGTCGCCGATCCGGCGATCAACGCGGTGATCGTGCGCGACCTGCCGGAGAACATGTACCGCTACCAGTCGCTGATCGGCCAGCTCGACGAGCGGCCGCGCATCGTCGAGATCAACGTGACGATCATCGACATCAACGAGGATTCGCTCGACAGCCTCGGGATCGACTGGCGCCTGCACACGACGCACGGCGACGTGCAGATCGGCAACGGCCAGAACGCGCTGAACGGCAACACGCAGTACAACGGCGCCGGCAACCCGCCGCTGACGTTCGGCATCGGCACGTCGGAAACCGGGCAGACGGGCGCCTTCATGCCGACCGGCATCGCGCTGACCGCATCGATCGGCGGGTCGCTGCGCAACTACCTGCTCACGCGCGTGAACGCACTCGCGCAGAAAGGCCAGGCGCAACTGCGATCGAAGCCGAAGGTGCTCGCGCTCGACAACACCGAGGCGATCCTCGAGAACCTCACGCAGTTCTACGTGCAGGTGCCGGGCTATCAGGATTCGTCGCTGTACAGCGTGACGACCGGCACCAGCATCAAGGTGACGCCGATGATCGTCGACGAGGCGATCCGCAATGCGGCGGCCGTGTCGGGCAATCCGCAGAGCGTGATGATGTCGATCGACATCCAGGACGGCAATATCGTGCCGGGGCAGGCCGTGTCGAACGTGCCGGTGATCCAGCAGCGCAACATCGTCACCAAGACGATGATCGACGAAGGCAAGAGCCTGCTGATCGCCGGTTTCAACGACGACGAGGTGCGGCTGAACAAGAGCGGCGTGCCCTGGCTGTCCGACATTCCGCTGATCGGCAACCTGTTCAAGTACACCGACAAGTCGGGCAACCACATGGAGCGGTTCTACCTGCTGACGCCGCGCGTCGTGACGAATGCGTCGATGTATGCGCCAGACGGCTCGCCCGTGAACCCGGGCGTCGACGGTCCGGCGAACCCTGAAGGGCTGTCGATGTATCGGCCGCCGGACAACGACGTCGCGGTGCCGCTCACGCCGAAGCCGCTGCCCGGCACGAAGTTCGGTCCGCCCGCGTTGCCGCCGCCCCCGAAGGATGCGGCGTCGCAGCCGGCCGCGACGACCGCAGGAGTGGTCACGCATGTCGACGAGCATCATTGATCCGCACGGCGACGGCGCGTTGCCCGGCGGCGCGGGAAGCGCGGGGGCCGGTTCGGCCGCGCTCGCGTCGCCGTGGAACCTGTGCTTCCTGAGCGGGCCGATGTACGGCCGCACGATGTCGCTCGCGCGCGGCGCGAACTGGGTCGGCACGGCGGCCGATTGCGAAGTGATCCTGCCCGATCGCGAGATCGGCGCGAAACAGGTATGCCTGCAGGTCGGCGCGCTCGCGGTGACCGTGCAGAACCACGGCGGCGACACCGGTGCGCCGGTGCTGTTCAACGACGAGCCGCTCGGCAGTGGCCGCCGCTCGCTGACGCCGAACGACGTCGTGACGGTCGGCTCGATCCGGCTCGGCATCGCGCGGCATGCGCAGGCGAGCGTCGCGGTGCCCGACGAAGCCGATGCGCCGGACGCCGCGCGCGAGGCCGCGTGGCTCGGCTGGCTCACGGGCGGGCTACGCCGCCTCGGCAGCCGGCGGCTCGTGATCGCGCTGGTCGCGCTGTGGGTCGGCGTGCTGCTCGGCGCACTCGGCTACGGCTTCGTCGCATGGTCGGGGCGGCTGCCGTGGCAGCACGAATCGGTGCTCGCGCGCACGCACCGGCTGCAGCAGCTGCTGCACGCGTATCCGGAGCTGGCGGTCGCGCCGCGCGACGACGGCGTGATCGTATCGGGTTACGTGAGCGACCCGGCCGCGCGCGAGCGCGTCGCGCAGATCGTCGCGGGTGTCGACAACGCGGCGCTCGGCAACATCTATGTGGTCAGCGATCTGGTCGCGACCGCGCAGACCTATTTCAGCGATACGGCGCTGACGGTCACGTATCTCGGGCGGGGCCGGATCGAGCTGACGGGCACGGCCGCGCGCGCGCAGATCGAGCCGCGTATTCGCAACTACATGAAGGACGCTCGGCCGGCGCTCGAGGTGGTCGATCACGTGCGCGACGCCGATGCGGCCGCGCCGCGCACGGCGACGACGCTCGGCGGCACGGCGGGCATTCCGGAGATCACGACCGTGTTCGCGGGCGACGGCGACCAGCGCTACATCGAGACGGTCGACGGCAGCCGCTATTTCGAAGGCGCGCGGCTGAAGGAGGGTGCGACCGTCGTGTCGATCGGCCCGGACGAAGTGGTGTTCGAGCGCAACGGCCAGCGCATCACGATGCCGCTCGGCGGCCCGTCGGCGCATGCGCCCGAGCAGGCGCCGGCGCCGCCCGTGGCGCCGCTCGCGAGCGGGGCGGCGGCGGGCGTCGCGCAGCCGGTGCCGGGGCCGACGCTGTTGCCCGATGCGCCGGCGACGCCGGCCGTCGCGACGGCCGGCGCATCGAAGGGCGCGACGCACTAGCGTCGAGACAGGATTTGCGCAGCGCGTTTCGCGATGCGCGCATTACGCGACACGCCGCGCATGCGGCGCGTCACGTCGCTGGCGGGGCATGGGGCCGCCGCCGGAAGGTGGAGTGTGGTTCACGTAAAGGAGCGAAGCATGGGTACCTCGGCAACAGGTGGTGTGACGAACACGGGCGACGTGCAGAAGCAGGCCGACGACCTGACCAAGACGCAGCTCGAACTGACCAAGATCAACTTCCAGGTTCAGCAATCGACTGCGACGTTCGAAACCAGCAACGCAGTGACCGCGCAGGAAGGGACGGCGAACGCCCAGGTTGCGCAACACCTGAGTTCCGCCGGCCGCGCGTGACGCCGGTCGCCGGCCGTGCCGCGCGACGTCGCATGCCGGGGCCGCCCGTGACGGGCGCCCGGTGTGGTGTCGATGCGTGCCGGCCGGCCCGTTTCCGGCTCTGCCGGTCAAGGAGGACACGATCATGTCGGTAACAGGCGTAGGCGCGGCGCCGCCGGGCGCGGCGGCGCTCGCGAGTGCCGCGCAGCAAACGGGCACGGCGTCCGATCCGGCGCAGGTGCGCCAGTTCGATGCGCTGATGCAGCCGGGCGCGTCGACGGCCGCCCCGCCGTCTTCGTCGGGCGTCGCGATGGCGCGCGCGCCGGCGGATGCGGCGCCGGCCGTGCAGATGACGCCCGCGCAGGCGAACCAGTCGTCGCTCGTCGAGCGGTTGCGCACGTACGGCAACGATCTCGATTCGCGGTACGCGAACATCGACAAGCATCGCAACGAGATGCTGACGTCGATGGCGGACAGCCGCAGCGACCCGCTGATGACGATGGTGAAGGCGATGGATTTCCAGTGGACCGCAACCACCACGATTTCGGAATACCAGTTGAGCCTGTCGGTTGCGCAGGCGGCGAACGGCTTCACGCATACGGTGCTGAAGACGCAGGAGTGAAAGCGCGCGTGCGGGCCATGCGGCCTCACGCGCCCTGAAGCGGACAAACGATGACGACGATCGATTCGACGCCGCGCACGCATGCGTGGCGCAGCCGGGCGGCGCGCGCGCTGCTCGCGGGGCTGCTCGTGCTGTTGGCCGGGTGCCAGAAGGAGCTGTACTCGGGCCTGTCGGAGCGCGACGCGAACCAGATGATCGCGGTGCTCGGCGACGCGGGCATCAGCGCGTCGAAGGACAACGACGCGCGCGACACGTCGGACCGCAACGCGTGGCTCGTGAGCGTCGCGGACGGCGACATGCAGTCGGCGCTCACGGTGCTGCACGCGAACGGGCTGCCGAAGCCGAGCTATGCGAGCCTGGGCGAACTGTTCCAGAAGCAGGGCCTCGTGTCGACGCCGGCCGAGGAGCGCGTGCGCTACCTGTACGGCGTGTCGCAGGATCTGTCGCGTACGCTGCAGGACATCGAGGGCGTGGTCGTCGCGCGCGTGCAGGTCGTGATTCCGGAGAACGATCCGCTCGCGGACAAGATCAAGCCGTCGTCGGCCGCGGTGTACATCCGCTACCGGCCGGGTGTCGACTTGCGCGCGATGGCGCCGATGGTCAAGGATCTCGTCGCGCACAGCATCGAAGGGCTGCAGTACGACAACGTGTCGCTGTTCCTGCAGCCGGCCGCCGCGCGCGCGACGCGCGTGGACGGAATCGGCAGCGCGGTGTCGGACATCCTGCGGCTGCGCTCGCCGCTCGGCTGGCTCGTGTTCGCGCTGATCCTGCTGACCTGCGCGGTGATCGCGCTGTCGGCCGCGCGGCGCGGGATGTTCGGCGCGCGGCTCGCGGGCCTGCTCGGCGCACCGCGCGGTGCGAACGGCGGCGGCGCGGCCGCACAGCAGGCAGGCGGCGGGCTGCGCACGCCGGACGGCGCGCGCGACGGCGCATGAGCGATCCGCATGCGCGGCCGCCGGGCGACGCGTCTGACGCGACGCGGCTGCCATGGCTGCAGCCGCTTGCGCCGCCGCCGGCCGCGCGCGCTGCCGTGTTCCATGCGCTCGTCTGCGATTTCAACCTGCGGCCCGACCGCTATCTGCACGTGACGCGCGTGCCGGCCGACTGGCCCGCGCGCTACCGTTCGCCGGACGCGTTCGGCGCGGCCGGCCGCAAGCTGCTCGCGCGACACCTGCTCGACGTGAACGGCGTGGCCGACCGGCACGACTTCGACGTCGCGAACCCGTGTGCGCGGCTCGCGCTGCTGCCGGGCGCGGCGCTCGAGCAACTGGCCGCGTATGCGGGGCTGCTGCTGCATCGCGCGTGGCTGCGCGACGCGCTGGCCGGGCGCCGCATCCGCGCGGAAGTCGCGGCGCGGCTCGGCGGCGATGCGCTCGAACTCGCGCTCGAACGCGCGCCGGAATTCGGCGCGCTTGCGGAAACGCTCGAACCGTGGCGCGCCGATCCCGCCGCGCTGCCGGCCGTGATCCGCGCGCGCGGCGGCCGGCTGCTCGCGGATTTCATCGGCGTGGCCGGCGACGCGGTCGCGCGGCGCGTGCGCCTGAAATTCAACCGCGCGATCGACGACGAGGCGCCGTACTGGCTGAACCGCGCGCAGCGCGATCAGTTCGGCGAACTGATGTTCCTGTTTCTGATTCCCGAGAGGCTTGCGTCATGGGACTGGCTTTTCTGATCACGAGCGACAACCTGCAGCTGCTGTCCGAGCGCAAGGTGCTCAAGGAGCGCGAATACGCGGCGCTGCTCGACGCGTCCGCGGTGATCGCGACCGCGCATGAAGAGGCCGCGCGCATCGTCGCCGACGCACAGCGCGAATTCGACAAGCGCCAGGCGGCCGGCTACGACGAAGGCATGCGCCGCGCGCAGCGCGAGCAGGCCGCGCAGGCGTACACGCAGGCGCTCGCCGCCACGCGCACGATGGAGACGATGAAGGACGCGATGGCCGATATCGTCGTGAAGGCCGTGCGCGCGATCGTCGGCGAGATGAGCACGCAGAAGCTGTACGAGGCCGCGCTCGCGCGGATTGCGCCGCTCGTGCGCGACGAGGCGTTCCTGATCGTGCGTATCGCGCCCGGCCGCACCGACGAGATGCGCGATGCGCTCGACGGCGCATTCGCGGGGCAGTCGAACCGGCAGAAGATCCGCATCGTCGAGGACGCGCAGCTCGAACGCCACGCGTGCACGGTCGAGACGCCGTCCGGGCGCATCGACGCGAGCCTCGACCTGCAGATCGACGCGTTGCGCCAGGCGATCCGCCGCGACGCGCTGAAGGGGGCCGCGCGATGAACGCGCCGCTCGACGATCCGCCGTCGTTCGGCGACGACGACGGCGCGCCGTTCGATCGCGGCCGCCTCGTCGGCGAACTCGATGCGGGGCTCGCGTTCTTTTCGCCGGTGTCGGTGCAGGGCCGCGTCAACCACGCGGTCGGGCAGATATTGAACGCGACGGGCATCCGCGCGCGGCTCGGCGAGATCTGCGAGCTGCGCACGCCGAACCAGCCGACGCTGCTTGCGGAGGTGGTCGGCTTTTCGCGGCAGACGACGCTGCTCACGCCGCTCGGCGACGTGGCCGGGCTGTCGCCGGAGACGACCGTCGTGCCGTCTGGGCGCGAGCATGTGTTCCCGGTGGGCGAAGGGCTGTTCGGCCGCGTGCTCGACGGGCTCGGCCGGCCGCTCGACGATCGCGGGCCGGTGACCGGCGCCGCGTGGGTATCGACGCAGCAGGACCCGCCGAATCCGCTTGCGCGCAAGCTGATCGACACGCCGTTTCCGACCGGCGTGCGCGTGATCGACGGCCTGATGACGCTCGGCGTCGGGCAGCGCGTCGGCATCTTTGCGCCGTCGGGCGTCGGCAAGAGCACGCTGCTCGGGATGATCGCGCGCGGCGCGCAGGCCGACGTGAACGTGATCGCGCTGGTCGGCGAACGCGGCCGCGAGGTGCGGGAATTCATCGAGCACAGCCTGTCGCCGGAGGTGCGCGCGCGTTCGATCGTCGTCGTGTCGACGTCGGACCGCCCCGCGATGGAGCGCGTGAAATCCGCACTGGTCGCGACCGCGATCGCCGAGCACTTTCGCGATGCGGGCAAGCGCGTGCTGCTGCTGGTCGATTCGCTGACGCGCTTCGCCCGCGCGCAGCGCGAGGTCGGCCTCGCGAGCGGCGAGCCGCCGACGCGGCGCAGCTTTCCGCCGTCGACGTTCGCGGTGCTGCCGCGCCTGCTCGAACGCGCGGGGCAGGGCGCGCACGGATCGATCACCGCGCTGTACACGGTGCTCGTCGAAGGCGACGAGGAATCGGACCCGATCGCCGAGGAAGTGCGCTCGATCCTCGACGGCCATATCGTGCTGTCGCGCAAGATCGCGCTCGCGAACCGCTATCCGGCGATCGACGTGCTCGCGAGCCTGTCGCGCGTGATGCCGCTCGTCGCGAGCCGCGCGCACCAGCATGCGGCCGCGCGCGTGCGCGAACTGATCGCGAAGTACCAGGAAATCGAGCTGCTCGTGCAGATCGGCGAGTATCGCGAAGGCAGCGACCGGCTCGGCGATCTCGCGCTGCGTGCGCGCGACGCGATCGGCGCGTTCTGCGCGCAGGCGTCGGACGAGGACGTGCGCTTCGACGCGCTGCTCGCGAAACTGACGAAGCTGGCGAACGATCATGTCTGAAGCCGACGACCGTCTCGTGCTCGCGACGCTCGCCCGCCTGAAGCGGGTGCGCGAGATGCGCAGCCAGATCGCGCGCGTCGCGGCCGCGCGCCAGCAGGGCATCGCCGCGCAGAGCCGGCGCGCGCTGGCGGCCGCGCGGGCGCAGCTCGCGCAGCAGGTCGCCGCGAAGGCCGCGATCCAGACACGGCTCGCCGACGACGTGCGCGAAGCGCGCGCATTGCAGGACGCGGCGGCCGATACACGCACGTTCGACCGGCATATCGGCACCGCGAACGCGTCGGTGAGCGAGGCCGCGCACGTGCATCGCGGCCACGAGGCGACGCTCGCCGACCTGCAGCGCGCCGCGCGCAAGGCGAAGGCCGCCGAGGACAAGCTGGACAAGGCCGGCGAGAAGGCGCTGCACGCGCGCGCCGCGCGGGTCGAGCGCGACGCCGACGAGGTCGCGGACGGCTACGCGGTCCGGCGCTTCGCGACGGGCGGCACCTGGGTGGCCGGCGCGGGCGACGCGGCCGGTCATGCGTCCACGCCGCCGGAGGCCGCCGCCGCGTTCGATGCGGCAATGACCGAAGCGGAAACCGGTGCCGACATCACGGCTGAAACCGGCCCGTCCGCCTCGCCCGACGACTCCGCCCCGCCCGCCGTCGCGGAGCGCCGATGCTAGACCAGGCCGCGGGTTTCAACGACGTCGCCGGCATGCTGCGGCCGCTGCTCTACGTGATGCCGCGCCTGCTGCCGATCATGTTCGTCGTGCCGGTGTTCAACGAGCAGATCATCACGGGCCTCGTGCGCAACGGGATCGCGGTCGTGATCGCCGCGTTCGTCGCGCCGACGATCGATGCCGCGCAGGTCGCCGCGCTGCCGTTCCTGATGTGGTGCCTGCTCGTCGCGAAGGAGGCGGTGGTCGGCATGCTGCTCGCGGGCGCGTTCAGCGCGGTGCTGTTCGCGATCCAGGGCGTCGGCTACCTGATCGACTTCCAGACCGGCAGCGGCAGCGCCGCGTTCTTCGATCCGATGGGCGGGCACGAGGGCGGCCCGACGTCCGGATTCCTGAATTTCGTCGCGATCGCGCTGTTCGTCACCGCGGGCGGGTTGCAGGTGCTCGTGCAGCTGTTCGCGCAGTCGTACGCATGGTGGCCGATCGGCTCGCTCGGCCCCGATTTCTCGTCGATGCTGCAAACCTTCATCGTGCGGCAGACCGACACGATCTTCGAATGGATGGTGAAGCTCGCCGCGCCGGTCACGATCGTGCTGGTGCTCGTCGAACTCGGCATCGGCCTGGTCGGGCGCGCGGTGCCGCAGCTCAACATCTTCGTGTTCTCGCAGCCGCTGAAGAGCGCGCTCGCGCTGCTGATGATGGTCTTGTTCCTGCCGGTGGTGTACGCGTCGCTGCATTCGCTGCTGAGCCCCGACAGCGGGCTGATGGCGCTGCTGCGCGCGCTGTTCGCCGCGCACGGCGGCGGCTGAACGCGCGGGAGCCGACATGGCCGAAAAGGACCAGAAGCCGACCGCGAAGCGCCTGCGCGAGGCGCGCGAGAAGGGCGACGTACCGAAGAGCGCGGAAACGGTGTCGTCGGCGTTCTTCGTCGGCGTGTGCGTGGCGCTCGCGGTGGGCATCGGTTCGATGTTCGCGCGATTGCAGGCGCTGTTCCGGCTCGTGTTCGACGCGGTCGGCGCGGCCGATCCATCCGCGCGGCTCGCGGTGCTGATCGACGGCGCCGCGCGCGACTGGGCCACGCAGTCCGCGCAGATCGTCGCGGCCGGGCTGCTGGCGGGGCTGCTCGCGGGCTTCGTGCAGGTGGGCGGCGTGATGGCGTGGAGCCGCCTCGTGCCGCAGTTGTCGCGGCTCAACCCGGCCGAGGGGATGAAGAACCTGTGGTCGCTGCGCAACCTCGTCAACCTCGCGAAGATGCTGCTGAAGACGGTGCTGCTCGTCGCGACGCTCGGCTGGCTGATCGTCGAGTCGCTCGATCCGTCCGTGCAGTCGGGCTTCACGCGGCCGGTCTCGATCCTCGCGCTGATCGTGAAGCTGCTGATGCTGCTGTTCGGCTGGGCCGCGCTGATCTACATCGTGATGGCGCTGATCGACATCGTGCACCAGCGGCACGAATTCAACCAGAAAATGAAAATGTCGATCGACGAAGTGCGGCGCGAGCACAAGGAGGACGAAGGCGATCCGCACATCGAGGCGAAGCGCCGCCAGCTTGCGCGCGAAGTGCAGTTCGCGTCGCTGCCGGACCGGGTCGGCTATGCGTCGGTGGTCGTCTATTCGTCGCGCGTCGCGGTCGCGCTCTACTACGGCGGGATGGGCTCGCTGCCGTGGGTGCTCGCGCGCGGCGAGGGCGACGCGGCCGAGCGGATCGTGCGGCTGGCCCGCGACGCGCTGCGCCCGACGCTCGCGAACGTCGGGCTCGCGCAGGCGCTGTACGAGACGACGCCCGAGAACGGCACGATCCAGCCGCAGCATTTCCGCGAGGTCGCGCAGTTGCTGAAATGGGCGACCGGCGCCGCGTGACGCGGCGTTCCGGGGGGCGTCATGCTGGTATGCCCCCTTTTTTTACCTGCCTTGCCTGCCGGCCATCCGGCGGGATTCGATATGGCCCCGTGATCTGGCCATCCGCACGCGGCGCTTGACGTCCATTTTTTTCCGGACGGTGCCCGCATTCACTGGTGAATTATTGCTGATTTATTTCTTCGTAATATGGCTCGACCGTCATGCCCGACGGCGGGCCGCGAGGTGCGCGGTGCGTGACGGAACAGGTCAACAGGGGCAGACAAATCAATGTGCGGAATCGACGGCTTTCTGAATAGCGTCGCCTTCGATGAGGAGACAGCGCGCGGCACGCTCGCGCGAATGACGGCGAGCCTCGCGCATCGCGGGCCGGACGGGCAGGGCATCTGGGTCGACCCGGATGCCGGCATCGCGCTCGGCCACCGGCGGCTCGCGATCGTCGACCTGTCGGTGCACGGCCGGCAGCCGATGGCTTCCGCGTGCGGCCGCTACGTCCTCGTCTTCAATGGCGAAATCTACAACCATCGCGAACTGCGCGCGGAGCTCGAGCGCACGGGGCGCGCACCGGCGTGGCGCGGCCACTCCGACAGCGAGGTGCTGATCGCGGCGATCGTCGCGTGGGGCGTCGAGGCCACGTTGCGCCGCGCGACCGGCATGTTCGCGTTCGCGCTGTGGAATCGCGCATCGCGGGTGCTGACGCTCGCGCGCGACCGGATCGGCGAGAAGCCGCTCTACTACGGCCGGATCGGCGACGCGCTCGTGTTCGCGTCCGAGCTGAAGGCGCTGCGCGGCTATCCGGGCTTCGACGGCGCGATCGACCGCGACGCGCTGTGCCTGTATCTGCGCCAGTCGAGCGTGCCCGCGCCTTACACGATCTATCGCGGCATCCGCAAGCTGCCGCCCGGCACGTACATCCAGTTCGAACATGCGCGCGACACGCCGCGCGTGCGTGCGTACTGGACGCTCGAACAGGCGATCGAGGCGGGCCGCGCGCAGCCGTTCGAGGGCAGCGCCGGCGAAGCCGTCGATCAGCTCGACACGATCCTGCGCCAGGCCGTCGCGCGGCAGATGGAAGCCGACGTGCCGCTCGGCGCGTTCCTGTCGGGCGGCATCGATTCGTCGGCGATCGTCGCGCTGATGCAGGCGCAATCGGCGTCGCCGGTCGACACGTTTACGATCGGCTTTCACGAGGCCGGCTACGACGAGGCCGGTTACGCGAAGGCCGTCGCGCGCCATCTCGGCACGCGCCATACCGAGCTTTACGTGACGGCCGACCACGCGCTCGGCGTCGTGCCGAAGCTGCCGTCGATCTACGACGAACCGTTTTCCGATGCGTCGCAGATTCCGACCTTTCTCGTCTCCGAACTGACGCGCCGGCACGTGAAGGTGAGCCTGTCCGGCGACGGCGGCGACGAGCTGTTCGGCGGCTATACGCGCTACTTCCTGACGCCGCGCCTGTGGCGCAAGCTGCATCGCGTGCCGGCCGCGGTGCGCGCGCGGATCGCCGCCGCGCTGCATGCGTTGCGGCCCGATCACGCGGACCAGCTCGCGGCCGTCGCGCAGGGCGCATGGGGCGGCGGCGTGGAAGCGCGCGAATCGTCGTCGCGCATCGGCGATCGCCTGCACAAGCTCGGCCATGTGATGACCGCCGAGAGCCGCATCGGGCTGTACCGGCTGCTGATGTCGTCCGTGCATCATCCGGAGCGCATCGCGCTCGCCGGGCAGGAGCCGCCGACGCCGCTCGACACGGTATCCGCGTGGCCCGCGCACCTGAGCTTCGCCGAGCAGGCGATGGCGATCGACACGCTCACGTACCTCCCGACCGACATCCTCGCGAAGGTCGATCGCGCGGCGATGGCCGTGAGCCTCGAGACGCGCATGCCGTTTCTCGATCATCACGTCGTCGAATTCGCGTGGCGCGTGCCGGCGTCGGTGCGCTTGCCGGAAGGGCAGTCGAAGGCGCTGCTGCGCCGGCTGCTGGACCGATACGTGCCGTCCGCGCTGATCGACCGGCCGAAGCAGGGCTTCTGCGCGCCCGTCGACCACTGGCTGCGCGGCGCGCTGCGCGACTGGGCCGACGCGCTGCTGCGGCCGTCGCGCCTGCGCGACGAAGGCTTCTTCGATGCGGCGGCGGTCGAGCGGCTGTGGCGCCAGCACCAGACGGGCCGGATGAACTGGCAGCACCAGCTGTGGACGGTGCTGATGTTCCAGGCGTGGCTGGAACATCAGCGGGCGACGTGATGCGGCGTGCCGCGCGCAACCGGCGCGCGCGGCGCCACGCGCACCGCGCGCGGGGATCAGCCGACGATCAGCGGCGTGCCGACCGACAGGCGGTTCGGATCGCGTGACACCGACGGATTGAGCTGCAGGATCTCGTTGAACGCGCGCGTATCCTGCTCGCCGCGCGTCATCGCCTGCTGATCGGCGCGCGACACGTGCGCGGCGTCGAGTAGCGACTGGCGATGCTGGTCGGCGATGACCCACAGCGAATCGCCGGCAACGACGATGTAGGGCTGCGGCGACGCAGACGGTTGCGCGGTCGACGGCGTGGCGCTGGCCGATGGCGAAGCCGGCGCGGCAGGCGACGCACTGGGCGATGCGCTCGCCGAAGCGCTTGGCGCGGCGCTTGCCGAAGGGCTGGCCGACGCGCTCGGCGACGCGCCGGGCGCGAGATTCGATTGCGACGAATTCGACCGGTTCGACGAACCGGACCCCGAGCCGAAGAACGTCGTCAACAGACCTTCGATCAGCTTGTACGCGAACGCGCCGACCGGAATCAGCACGACGGCCGTCGGGATCTTCTTGATCAGCGGCGTCGCGTTCGGGAAATGCGTGTTCAGACGCCCGCCGAGCAGCAGCGCGGTGGACACGCCGGTCGCGATCGCGAGATCGTAATGGCCGCCGCTCCACTGCACGCCGGTGCCGAGGCCGCCGTACGCGACGGCCATGAAGTCGCTCGCCGAATCGGTGAAGCGCACGATGCGGCTGCGCTTGTCCGCATTCACGCGGTGCGCGCCGATCGTGTAGACGAGGCCCGCATATGTGGCGCCGAACGCACCGCTCGCGATGGCGGCCGAGCCGTAGGCGAGATCGAACGCCCCGTGCGCGTGCACGACGCCACTGATGCCGACCGCGAGCGTCGCGGTCGACGTGATCGCGGCGCCCGCGCGGCCCGCGATCCCGAACAGGTGACGCGGGTTGCCGGTATGGAGCTGCTGCAGCGACGTACCGCCGACGGTGCCCTGCATCTGCGCGAGCACGTCCGCGGCGAGCGCCTTGATGTGGGTGGTCGCGTCGTCGAAACTCATCAGCCCGACGCGGTTCAGTTCGACATACTGCGCGGCCAGCGTCCGCGCTTCGTTCGAGATCTGCTCGAGCTGCGCGCGGCGGTTCTGGCCGTAATCGTGCGCGCCCGAGCGCAACTGCCGCGACAGCGTCACTTCGAGCCGCGTGAGCACCGCCTGCGCGGCCTTCGGATCGCCGGCCTGCAGGCTGCGCACCGCACCCTGGTGCATGACCTGGAACACGCGACCGAGACGCGAGCCCAGCAGGAACGACGACGTCGCGCTGCTCAGCATGTCCTGCCGCAGCACGTGCGTCGCGCCGAGCGTATCGGCGATCACGAGCGCGCCCGCACCGGTGACGAGCGAGCTGAAGCCGATCGACTTCCACAGCTCCGCCTTGCGGAACGACGGCCGATGCACGCGCAGCGCGTTGATCTGCGCGAGCGCCTGCAGTTCCTCGATCATCTTCGCCTGTTTCGGGTTCGCCGCGATCTGCCGGCCGACGCTGATCGGCTTCGACGGATCGTTCTTCAGCGCTTCGCGCTCGACCACCGATTGCCAGTACGCGCGACTGTCGGGCAGCGGCCCGGCGGGATCGGCGGTCGACACGACGGTGCCGCGTGCCGGCGCGCGGCCGCCGGCTTCCGCGAGCCAGCGTTCGCCGAAGCGGCGGGCGAGTTTTTCGGTGCGCGTGGCGGGCGGATGATCGGCCGCCGCCCACTGCGTCATCGCATGCTCGATCGTCGCCTTGCGCGCCTGGTTGACGAGCGCGGTCGTGTTGCGTTCGTACAGTTCGCCGCGCAGCGTCGCGAGCGCGTCGTCGGACAGCCCTTTCGACTTGCCGATGCGCGCGATTTCCGCGAACAGCACCTGCTGCTGGTTCGCGAACGCCTCGGGGCTCACCGGTTCGAACACGCGCGTGAGCGCATCGGCGCCGTGCAACCGTGCGAACTTGCCGTGACGGTCGGTCTGGTAATAGTCGACGATCCGTTCCGCCAGCGCCCGCGTCAGGTCCTGGTTCGCGATGAAGTCGGCGCCGTGCGTGCCGTACGACAGCCCGACGTGCAGCCAGTCGATCGCCTTGCGGTCGAGCAGCGCATCGAGCAGCTCGACGTGGCCGGCGCCCGGCACCGGTTCGAGCACGGCGTCCCATCCGTGAAAGCTCAGCATCACGTTCGGCGCGGGTTCGCCGGCGTGATCGTGCGACCACGTCTCGAACGACGTCATCAGCCGCGTGTATTCGGCATAGCTGTCGTTGGTGCCGGCGATCGTGCGGCGGTCGTCCGCGGAGACGAGCGGGCGGCCCGACGCCGCTTCGAGACGAAGCTGGAAGCCGTGGCGCGATGCCGCGGTGAGCCATTTGTGCAGATGCGCGATGTCGTCGAGCTCGAGCGTGCGCGTGGTGCCGTCCGGCGCCTCGCGCGTGATCGTCGCGTCGGCCTCGTTGTAGCGCGCGCCGATCGGGGAGCCGAACTGGCGCGCGCGCCGGATGAACGCCGGATCGTGCTTGCCGCCGCGCGCGGCCGCGAGCGTATGCGGATCGACCGGAATCGACACCACCGGCATCGCGCCGCCATATTGCTCGACGTAGCGCACCGCGAGCGCGGGATCGTCGCGCAGGTTGAACGCACGCGCCATCGGCGCGACGCGGTCCTGGATCTCGGCCGGCGCGCGCACGAACGCCTGGATCGCGCGCTTGTCGATCATGCGTGCCGCGCTGTGGCGCGTGGCGTACGCCTGCATCCACTTCACGAAGCGGTTGTGATCGCCGCCGGGATCGGCGACCGGCCCGCGCGACGGCATGCTCGACACCTCGCGCGCGAGACCGATGGGGATGCCGAGCGCCTTCAGCATCGGTGCGTCGGCCAGGATCGTCTGCGGTTCGTCGGTCAGCGCGAGGCCGCCGGCATCGGGCTGGTTCTTGCGTGCGGTGACCGCCTTCACGCGGTCGATCGTCGGGAACCAGTCGGCCACCTTCGCGGCGCCGTAACGCATCACCCATTCCGCGACCGTGCTCGAACCCAGGCTCGGCTGGTATGGCCGCAGCGTCAGCGGCTTGGCCGCCGGCGTTTTCGGCGGCTTCGGCGCATTCGACGCGTTTGCCGCGTTCGCGGCGCGGCGGTTGCGCCGGCCGCCCTTGCCGCGCAGCGCATTGCGGACCCGGCTGGCGGGGCCGGTTGCGCCGCTGGCGCCGCCGCCCGCCGGCTGCGCGGCTTGCTGGGCCGCGGCGAGGTCGGCCTGAGCGGCTTTCACGCGATCGATCTGGCCGGCGATCTGCGTGCGGATCCAGCGCGTGGCGAGGTCGAACTTCTGCGGCAACGCATCGAAATACGACTTCTCGTCGAGCAGCTGCGTGAGTCGTTGCGCGAGCGCGGCTTTCTGCGTGGCGGTCGCGCGCGGATCGAACGCCTCGGGCGCGAGCGTCGACAGCAGAAAGTGCTGGTTCGCGCCGAACGGGCCGCGCCCGAGCGGCATCTCGTCGAGCGGGCGGCCCGCGTCCGGGTGGTCGCGCAATTGCTCGGCGTTGTCGTACCAGAGCGCGTTGCCGTCGTGGATCGCGATGATGCCGCGGCGCGTATGCAGCGATTCGGCAACCGGATGATCGGTCTCGTACACGTACACGTAGTGATCGCCGCCCAGCGCCTTCAGTTCCAGCGCACGCATCAGGTGCAGCGTGTTCGCGCCGCTGAAGTCGATCGCGAGCTGCTTGCTGTCCGGGACGAGCTTCGGCGGCAGGAACGGACTGTCGGCGCCTTCGATCTCGGCGATCTTGCGGCGCACGCCGGGGTCGGCTTTCGCGAGGCCGCGCTGCACCCGCGTGCCGAGTTTCTGCATCGGCGGCTTCTCGTCGCCGAGCGCCTTGCGCATTTCCGCCGGCGCGAAGCCGCCGTAGCGCTCGACCGTGTCGTGCGCGACGTCCGTCACGACGAATCGCACGCCGCGCCGGCCGCCGGACAGGTTGCGCGCGCGCCGGCGGAATGCGGCGCCGAGATCGCGCGGCGCGATCGTCGCGTCGCCGAGCGACGTCGACTCGTGATAGGTCCAGTCGTGCGCGGCGTTGCGCGTCGCGTAGCCGAGCACCTTGCCGGTTTCCTTGTCGATCGCGTAAAGCGTCGCGCCGTCGCCGGCCGCTTTCGCCGCCTGCTTCGGCCGGCGAAAGCGCGGCGCGTCGGCAAGCGACTTCAGCGTCGTGACGACGTCCGCGTCGGGCGTCGCGGCCGCCTGTTCGGCTTCCCACGTGCGGCCGTCGCTGCGCGCGGTGACTCGCGCGGCGCCGCCGTACTCGCGCAATTCCGCGAGCGGCACGGGCGACACGTAGAAATCGACGTCCGCCCGTTCCGCACTGCCGTTGTCCTTCAGCGCGCGATAGACCGCGTCGGGGATCGACACGGCCGGATCGGCGGACGCCTTGTCGACGAACGTACCGTGCTCGTCGGTGCGCATGCTCGCGACGAACTTCGGCTGCGCATGGCGCGCGTCGATCGACGCGTCCGGCCGCGCTTCATGCTCGGCGATCAGCACGTACGCATTCGTGCCGAACGCATCCTTCATCTGCTGGAGCGACGCGAGTTGCGAACCGTCGATGCGGATCAGGTCGCGCTTGCCGTGCGAGGCGAGGTGATCGAGCGCATGCTGGCGGCGCGCGGCGTCAGCCGTCGCCGCGGGCACCGGCGCGTTCGATGCCGGCTGCGGCGCGGGCGCCGGCATCTCGCTCGGCATGCCGAGCGCATGCATCGCGTCGGCCTGGCTCGCGTAGTACGCGCGATAGGTCGCGTGGCCCGGCACGGACGGCGCGACGTCGCCGAAGGCGGCCGCGAGCCGGCGCAGCCCGGCTTCGTCGCCGGGCATCACGTGGTCGGCTTCGCGTGCGATCGTATCGGGCAGGCGGGCGTCCCGGGCGATGTCGATGCCGCCATCGTCGAGGATTTCGCGGCGCACCGCGAACGCGTTCGCCTGCGCGCGCGCCTCGGCCATCAGCGCGCTGTCGGTCAGCGCGTCCGGCGACGAGCGGTCGAGCGCGAGGCGGCGCGTGATCGTCTCGACCGCGTGCTGCGCTTCGTGCGCGAGCGTGTAGACGAGCGTGCCGGCGCCGTAGAACTGCCCGTCGAGCACGATCCGCTGCTTCGCGGTATCGATCCGGCTGCCGCGCCCGGGCCGGCCCACCACGATTTTCCAGCCGGCCTCGCCGGCCAGCGCGACCTGCTGGCGCAACAGGCTCGAGCGGTCGACCAGCGCATGGGCGGCCTTGGGCAGCGGCGCGCCGCCGAACCGCATCCGGATGCGCGTGATGACGGACGGCTTCTGCACGAACGCGTCGGGCGGCAAGTGCTCGGTGATGCCGGGATGCGCGAGCTCGATCGCGCCGCGCGCGATGCCGTCCTCGAGCATCACGCGCAGCGTGCCGATCTCGCGGACGATGCCTTCCACGTTCAGCTTCGGCGCATCGGTCATGACCGTCGACGGGTCGCTCAGGTAGAAGTCGCCGTGCGCGTCGAACACGCCTTCGAAGTCGTAGTACAGACGGTGCTGCGCGGTGATGTCGCGCGCGCGGTCGAGCTGCGCGAAGGCGTCGCGGGTGACGCGCGACGGCAGCATGCCGGCCATCACGTCGTGGCTGCTCAGCGACGCGAACGGCGCGTACATCACGGCCACGCGATCGAATGCCGCGAACGGGCCGCCGACCGTAAGCGTGCGCAGCCCGTGTGCGCGCAGCGCCGCGAGCCCTTCCTGTTCGAGGCGGATCGATTCGATGTGGCCGAGAATCGCGCGATTGTCGGTGCCCTCGTAGAGACCGATCGCATTGCGGCGGCCCAGTTCGAACACGGTCTTCTCGATGCCGGCGCCGGTGGCCGCGCCGGTGAAGCGCTCGACCGGCACGCGTGCGGCCGGATCGCCGCTCGCGTGGACGCCGTTGCCGTCGACGTCGAGCGCGCCGAGGTCCGGGCGCTGGTGCGGCGCCGGATCGTAGCGCAGCCACGCGTTGGTATGGCTGAGCCGCGCCTCGGCGCCGCGCCCGACCGCGATCGTCGGCGGCGCGTAGACGGGGCGCTGCCAGACGTTCGCGAGCCATGCGGCCGCGTCGCGGCCGTTGCGTGCCGACAGAATCACCGACGAGCCGGGCAGGCCGAGCACCGAGCGGTGCGCGAGCGTGACCTCGACCGGCGTGTACGGCCGGCCGTCCGGATCGACGAGGCGGCCTTGCGCGTCGGTGACGCCATGCACGATCACGATGCGGCCGTCGCGGTCGTAGGACAGCGGACCCGAGCGATCGAGCGTCAGCGCGTCGACGCCGGCGACCGGCTTGCCGTCGAACGGCGAGGCCTTCACCGCACGTGCGCGCGACCATGCCGTTTCTTCGGCGAGTGTCGCGGCCGTCTCGCGCGGCGCCGGCATCGTGACGCCGGTACGCTGCGCGGCCTGCGCGTGGCGCCGATACAGCTCGCCGTAGGTGACGCCGCCGTCGAGCGACGTCGGGCTGTGCTCGAACGCGTCGGCGAGGCGCGCGAGCGAGGCGGCGTCGCCGGCCCGCGCGCGGCCGTATTCGTTGGCGATCGCATCGGGCAGCGCGACGTGGCGGCCGATGTCGATGCCGAGGTTCGCGCGGATCTCGTCGCGCACCGCGAAGGCGTTGACCTGCGCGCGCGCCTCGGCGAGCAGCGCGCTGCGCACGTAGCGCTGCGTCGAGCCGTAGTCGAGCCCGAGCGTGCCGGTCGCGGCCTCGAGCGCATGGCGGGCTTCGTGCGCGAGCACGTAGACCATCGATCCGGTCGACTGCAGCCCGCCGTCGATCGTGACGCGCCGCCGGCGCGTGTCGATCTTGCTGCCGCCGCCCGGCTTGCCGCGCACGACTTTCCAGCCTGCGTCGGCGCCGAGCTGAAGCTGCTGCGACAGCAGGCTCGATGCGTCGATCAGCCGGTACGCTTCCTTCGGCAGCGGCGCGCCGCCGAAGCGCATCCGCACGCGCGTGATGACCGACGGCTTTTGCACGAACGCATCGGGCGGCGGCGTTTCGGCGAGTCGCGGATGCGCGAGTTCGACGTGGCCGCGCTCGAGGCCTTGCGTCAGCGCGCGTTCGATCACCGCGAGCCGCTGCAGCGTGGTGAAATGCTCGCCCGCGCCCATGCCGATCGCACCGGGGTCGCTCAGCAGGAAATCGCCGCCGCGCGTGAAGAGGCCTTGCAGGTCGAAGCCGATGCCGGTGCGTTCGACGACTTCGCGGATCTGCCGGATGTGCTCGAGCGCCGCGCGCGACACCACGCGCGGCAGCCCGCCCGTCTCGAAGCCGAAGCTGTGGAACACGCCGAGCGGCCGGTACAGCACGGCGACGCGATTCAGCGCGGAGAACGGGCCGTCCATCGTCACCGTCTTCAGCCCGTACGACGCGAGATCGTCGAGTGCGATGCTCTCGTCGATCGCCGCCTCGATCTGGCGCGCTTCGGACGTATGCGGGCCGTTGTCGTAAACCGCGAGCGCGGCATCGTGGCCGAGCGCGAACACGGTTTTTTCGGCGCCGGCGCCGAGCAACTCGCCGACGTGACGCTCGACGTCGATCCGCGCCGCCGGATTGCTTTCGAGGTGCACGCCGTCGGCGTCGGCCGCCAGTTGCCCGAGATCGTGCGGTGCCGCGGGCGCCGGGTCGTAGCGGCGGAACACGCCAGTGTCGAGCAGCGCCGCGCGTTCCCCGACCGCGTGCGGGGGCGGCGCGTACACCGGCCGCTGCCACAGATTCGCGAGCCCGGCGGCCGCCGCCTCGCCGCCGTGCTTCGCGGACAGCACGATCGAATAGCCGTCCTTGACCAGGAACGACGGCGCCTGGTCGAGCGCGTATTCATGCACGCCGGCGGGCCGCCCGCCGGCGAGCAGCGTGCCGTCCGGCAACGTGTCGGCGTGCAGCATCAACACGCCTTCGTCCTCCAGCATCGTGAAGTGGCGGCTGCGCGCCGCCTGCAGGTCGGCCGCCGCGGGCACGGGCCCGTCGCCGAACGGCGACGCATATTCGGCATGCGCGCGGCTCCATGCCACGCGTTCGTCGAAGCTGCGCACCCCGTGCGGCACGTCGCCCGTCTCGTGCGTCTGCGGCGCGGGCATCCGGCGCGGGATGCCGCCGCGGCGCTTCTGGCGCGACCATACGTCGTCGTAGAAATCGCGGTAGGTCTCGCCGTCGCGGCCCGACACGGGCGCATCGGCGAATGCGTCGACGAGGCGTCCGACCGTGCCCGCATAGTCGCGCGACGGCGCGCGCCATGCGGCGCCTTCGCGCTCGATCGCATCCGGCAGGCGCACGTGCGCGGCGATGTCGCCGCCGCCCGCGAGCTCGATTTCGTAGCGTGCCTCGAACGCGTTGATCTGCGCGCGCGCCTCGGCTTCGAGCGCCTTGCGCGTGAAGCGGCTGCGGTTGCCGTAGTCGAGGTTCAGCACGCCGGCCATCGCCTCGACCGCATGGCGCGCTTCGTGCGCGAGCGTATAGGTGATGCTGCCCGGATGCTGGAGCGCGCCGTCGATCGTCACGCGGCGCTTGCGCGGATCGATGCGGCTGCCGCCGCCGCGCTTGCCGAGCGTCACGCGCCAGCCGGCGTCCTGCAGCATGCGTAGTTGCGTGGCGAGCGTGCCCGACTGCATCGCGAGCGCCTGCGCGGCTTCGGGCAGCGCCGCGCCGCCGAAGCGCATCTGCATCCGCGTGACCCAGCCCGGCTTCGCGGCGTCGGGCGGGGCGGTCTCGGTCGTTTCAGGGTGCGCGGCGGCGAGGCCGATGTCGTCGTTCGCCGCGGTGCGACGTTCGCCGCCTGTCGGCGCGCGGTCGGCCTGGCCGCCGGCGTCGTCGAGCGCGCGTGCGCCGCGGTCGGCCGCGGCCGTTTCGCGTTCCGCCATCCGCTCGGGCGTGCCGGCGCGTTCCGGCTTGACGAGCACGAGCACGCGGTTCGGCGCGCTGAACACGCCATCGAGCGCGTTGACCGGCTCGGGCGGCGCAGCCGTGCGCGGCATCGCCGGTTCGTTCGCGCCGCGCTTGCCGGCCAGCACGATCACCGTGTCGTCGGCAGCCGCGCGGGGCGCAGCCGGCGGCGTTTCGTCGGGCGCGATGCCGGCCGGCAGGCCGGCTTCATGGGCCGCGACCGTCTCCGGCGCGGGATCGAAGCGCAGCACGCGCGCGCCCGCGCGCAACTGGCCGTCCGCCCCGAATGCATCGGGCGCGGCGGCATAGACGGGCTTCTGCCAGCGGTTCGCGAGCTCGGGTGCGAGCGCCGCGTCGTGTTCGCCGGCGACGACGATCACCGGTTCCGCGAGATCCTGCGGGCGCGGCGACGATGGCCGCGCACCCGGCGCGTCGGGCGTCGCGCCGCTGCGCACCACGTAGACCGTGCGATCGCCGATTTCCATCGGCTCGGCGCTCGGCCCGCGCGGCACGGCGATGCCGGCCGGATCGGACGTCGCCGCGCGCGCGACGGGCGCGTCGTCCGTCAGATCGACGACCTTCGCGTTGACGCGCGGCGGCGCGCCGTCCGGCTTCGCGCGCGTGCCCGGGCCGGCCGGCTCGTCGGCCGCGACGGGCCGCCAGCGCATCGATTGCGTGTCGGCGCTACGCCGGTTGGTGCTCGCGGTCGTACTGCTTTCGGCATCGGTTTCGTCGCGCTGCTGCTGCACGCGGGCGTGTTCCTCGCTGGTGCGGCGCGTCCTGCGCGCGTCGGCGGACACGCTCGCGGCTTCGCCTTCGGCCGCCGTCTGCGCGAGGCGGCGCGGCGCCTGCGCGCCGGCGACCGTCTGCCGGTAGGCGTCGCTCGCTTGGTCGAGCACGTGTTGCAGCACGTCGAGCGGCGTCTTCGCGACGATCTTCGGCGTCACGCTCATCTCGCCGTCGGGGCCGAACGACATGCGCTCGCCGGTGCCTGCCACGTCGTCGACGCGCGTGCCATTGGTCCAGGCCTTCGGCGACACCGAGACGACGGACAGCGTGCCGTCCTCGCCGAGCACCACCGATTTGCCCGGCGGCAGGCGCTTCGCGGATGCGCGGTCGAGCACGCGAATCGGCGTGTTGTCGTAGGTCAGCACCTTGTCGCCCACGCGCAGCGTGCCGTCCGGCGACACCTTGACGGCTTCGCCGTCGAGCGTCACGCGCGTGCGGCCGGCCGCGAGCGACGACGCGTCGCCGCTGTTGAGAATCCGGCCGATCGTCTGGCTGTCGACGCTGACGGTCTTGCCGTCGGCCCCGCGGATCGGCACCGGCTGGCCGATGCGCGTGCGCACCGATGTCACCGCGCGTTCCTTGAGGCCGCCGGCGGCCATCAACGCGACGTTGGTGATCCCGGACTTGAGCTGCTCGCCGGCCGCCTTCTTGTCCCCGGTGACGAAATACTCGTAGCCCGCTTCGCCGAACGCCTCGACCGCGCCGCCCACGCCCGTCACGACCGCGGTGGTCCGCGCGCCGGTGGCGAGCACCGACGCGACCTTCGGCGTGCGCGTGAGCGCCGTGACCGCGCGCGTGAACAGCTTGCTGCCGGCCAGTTTCGCGGCGCCCGCCGCGCCCATCGGCACGAGGTTGATGAAGTCGGCCCGCGCGCCCGGGTCGGTAAACGGATTGAGACTGCGCCCGTGGTCGGCGCGATTGGCCAGATCGAGTCCGGCGCTCGTCATCGTCGCGCCGATCGCCGTATACATCATCCCCGCACCGAGGATGTTCAGCGGCACGCCGACGATCGCGCCGATGCCGGTGCCGTCGAGCAGCGTGCCGAGACCTTCGAGCGCCATCCCGCCGACCATCATGCCGATGTTCAGGCCCGTGCTCGTCAGCGTGTTCAGAAAACTGTCGAAGCCGCTTTCGTGATGCGCGGCCTTCGACACGAGTTGCAGCGTGCCGTCCGCGTTGTGGCCGGTCGCGATGTCGACGGTGCCGTCCGTCGACAGCTCGTTGTTGTCGATGTAATCGTTGATGTCGTCGTAGTTGCTCGCCGTCTCGTCGACGTACTGCGTGCCGTCCTTGCCGCTGACCTTGAACAGCGCGCTAGTGGTCATGCCGGCATCCTTGGCCGCGTAGACCATCGGCAACACGCTGACCTGCGTCGTCGCGCCGCCGCCGATCGACAGCAGCTTGTCGCGCACGCTGTTGATCGTCTTCAGCTTGTCCTTGTCGGTGTAGCGCGCGACGTCGTCCTTCGTCGGCGATACGGGATCCGAACCGTCGCTCGACGCCGCGTCGTTCTGGACGTCCGGCTGCATGCCGAGCGCGACGCCGATCAGATTGCGCTGCTCGTTGTCGGTCAGCTTGCCGAACGCGATCGTGCCGCCGTTGTTCGTGCTCGCGCTGGCTGCGTCGAGCAGCGAGTTCGACAACTCGCCGCGATGCGCTTCATAGAAATCGTGCAGCGCCTTCTTGTAGTCGTTCTCGGCGTCCGAACCGGGCGCCGCATAGCGCAGCCGTTCGTCGAGGCCGGCGTCGAACCCGTCCATCAGCACCTGCTGGTGCGACGTTTCGCTCAGCAGCTGCAGGCGCTGCACCGCGTTGTCGGCCTGCGTGACGGCCGCCTTTGCCTTGTCGAGCTCGTCCTGATACAGGTTCGGACGCGGCGCCGACGGCGCCGGGATCATGTCGTCGCCCGAGACGGTGCGAAAGCGCATCGGCGGCGGATTCGCGGCTGCCCAGTCGTCGTACTTTTTCTGCACCGACTCGAGCGTGCTCTTCGCCTGCGTCTGCTTGATGTGCGCCTGCGACAGCGCGAGCTGGGTCGCGCGCTCGTTGACCGAATCCGACATCCGGCTGTCGGCCGCGCGGATCGCGCCCGCGACGGTCTGCATGCGCTTCACGTCGAGCATCGTCGGGCCGGCCTGCGCGGCGGTCGGGCCCGACGACTGCGGCAGCAGGAACGGGCGGTCGAGCAGCGGCGACGCGGGCAGCGACGATGCGCCATTGGACCCGCGCAACGTCGGCGAGGCCTGCGGCGACGCGCTCGGCAGCGTCGGCGTGCCGGTGGGGGCGGCCGACGTCGCCGTCGACAACGACGATGGGGGCACACCCGGCAGGCCGTTCGCGGTCGACAGCGACGGCGTCAGCAGCGGCGGTTGAAGCGTGGGTTTCGTGAAGATCGATTGCGCGTTCACCTTCGCCTTGAGCTGCGACGCCTGATCGTCGTACTGCTGCGCGAGCGTCGCGCCGTACGCGACGACGAAGCCGTCGTGCGCGATGCTCGCCTGCTGCTTCGCCTGATCGAGCTTCGCATACGCATCGCCGAGGTCCATATCGACCTGCGGATCCTTGATCATCGCGTGCGGATTGTCCTTGTGCCACGCGCTGGATGCATCCTGCTTCTTCGTATAGTCGGCCTGCAGCGTGTCGACCTGCCGCTGCGCGGACAGCATCTGCAGATAGCCGCCGCTCGTGTTCGCGGCGGTCTGCGCGCGGGCGAGCGCGGTCTTCGCGTCCGACACCTCGTTCGCGACGACCACCGTCGGTCCTTCCTTGCCGCTGGCCGAATCGTAGCGCTGCTGTGCGTTCGTGAGCGCCAGGCTGTCGTTGGCCGCGCCGTACGCGGCGTTCGCATAGTTCGCATCCTTCGCGGCGGACGTGACGGCCTGCTGCGCGGCATCCCGCGAAGCGGGCGCATCGGGCATCGTGACCTGCAGCTCCAGCGGCTGCAACGCGTCGTTCAGCCGCCCGACGCCCGCATCGAGCGCGGCCTTGTAGTCCGGATCGGCGAGGTACGACTGGAACTGCGTATACGCGAGGTTGGAATTCGCGACGTCCGCGAAGTATTTCGACGCACCCACGGCCGCCTTCGCGCTCGCGGTCTGCCAATTGTCGTAGAGCCGGATCTGCAGCGGGTTCTTGCAGTCGCCCGGTTGCGGCACCCAGTTCGGATCGTTCGCATGATCGGGGAAGGCGTCGAGCAGCGTCTTGAACTGCTGGTCGGCCGCGTGCTGCGCGTCGCCGGGGTCGGTCACCTTGCCGGAATCGTCGATCTTCATCCCGGCCGGCATGTCGGCGTTCGCCTGTTCGCCGTACAGGATCATGTAGCCGGCGTCGGTCGTCACGTTCAGCTCGCGCTGCGCGGTGTCGGCTGTCGTGCGTGCCTTCGCGTAGTCGGCCTGCGCGGTTTTGCGGTCGTCGGCCGTCGACTCGGGATCGCGGTTGACCAGATGCAGCACGTTCTGCGCGCCTTGCAGCGTCTGCGACGCGTTGTCGTATTTCGTCTGCGCGTCCTGGATCGCTTTCTGTACCGCGCGCGTCTTGTCGTTCTCGACCGTGATGTCGGGCGGCGGCGCCGTATATTGCGCGGCCATGCTCTGGATCAGCGACGTCGCGGACTGGATCTCGGCGTTGGTCGGCTTCGACGGATCGGTGGCCAGCGATGCGGTGACGGGAATCGGCGGCGCCGCGGTCGGGTTCGCGGGCCCGGCGGCCGGATCGTCCTTCTTCGGCGGCGGCGGAGGCGGGGGCGGCGGTGCAACGACCGGATTCAGCGTTTCCGACAGGAAGCGCTGCCAGTTGACACCCAGTCCCAATCCGTCGATCAACAGCATGCTCGTCTCCGTTGAGCCGCGCGATGCGCGGCACGCGCGGCGTCCTGCACGCCGCGACGTGATCGTTCGAGTGTACGGACGCACCCGGCGGCGGGAACGCCGCTGTTTCGTAGCGGCAGGAAGCGCTCGGCGCCCCGGCGTCGCGCGGGCTACGAGATGCGCGCGGCGTGCGGCAGCCATGCCGCGCGGCGTCGTTCGGACCCCTGAAAGCGGCGCGGACGCGCGCGTCCGGCGCCGCGCGCGATCATGCGATCACTGATCGAGACACCGCACGCACAGCCGCTTCGCCTGGCTCGCCGGCAAGCCGCGGCACATCATCACGACCGGGCGCGCATGGCACGACGGTGCGTCGGCGGAGGCGGCCGGCAACGGCAGCCGGCGCACGCGGTCGGGCGGCGTGGTCGCGGCCGCATCCATGCGGCGCTGCCGCGCCGGCGGCGGCACGTCGCGCACGACCGGGATCGGCTCGATGCCGCCTTCGTGCGCGTTGCGCTGCGCGCTCGCGACGACGCGGCTCACGTAGCCGGTCGAGAAGCCGGTCGTGAAGTTGCCGCTGTAATAGCACGACAGCGCCGCGCGCAACGCGGCCTGCGTCGCGCGGCCGGTGCCCGACGAGCGCGCGAAGCATTCGGTCAGGATCGCGCCGCCGGCCCGCAGATTGCGGCACGGCTCGAACATCGTCGCTTCGTCGAGCCCGTATTTCGCGAAATTGCGTTCGTTCACCTGCGCGAGACCGACGCTGTAGCTGAAGCCGCGCGACGACAGTTCGCGCGCGGTCGCGCGCGCCTCGTCGAGCGAGGCGGGCTGGCGCGCCAGATGCCCGCCGACCACGCCGATCGCATACGGATTGAAGCCCGACTCGGTGCGCACGAGCGCGGCGAGCGTAGCGGGGTCGACGTTCGGCGCGCACGCGCGCGCCAGTTGCGCGAAACCGGTGGCGCTGCCGGCTGCCTGCGCGACGCCGGGCTGGCCGCACGCGAGCACGAGCGCGACGAACGCGGCAACGCACGCGGCGGCGGTTCGCAGGGCGCGTGCGCGCATCATCCGGCTCCGGCGACCCGATACGACAGCACGAGCCCGTGCACGAGCAGCGACCAGCCGTCGAGCGCGACGAACAGGAGCAGCTTGAATGGCACGGAGATCGTCGTCGGCGAGATCATCTGCATCCCTAATGCCAGCAGGATGTTCGCGACCAGCAGGTCGACGACGATGAACACGATGTAGATCACGAAGCCGATCTGGAACGCCTTCGTCAGCTCGGCGAGCGTGAAGCTCGGCACCAGCACGAGCAGGTCGTCGTCCTTGATGCCGTCCGCGCGGTTCTTCGGCCACACCGACGTCGCGGTGCGCACGAAGAATTCGCGATCGCGCTGCCGCGTATGCGAGACGAGGAAATCCTTGATCGGCGGCAGCGCGGCATCGGCGAGCGCGCCGATGTCCGACGTCGACAACTGTCCCGACGCATCGAAGTGGCGCGCCTGCAGCGCGTCGCGGATCGACATCCCGACGGGCGCCATGATGAACAGCGACAGGATCAGCGCGATGCCGTTCAGCACCAGGTTCGGCGGCACCTGCTGGATCCCGAGCGCGGAGCGCAGCAGGCCGAGCACGACCACCAGCTTCGTGTAGCTCGTCACCATCAGCGCCGCGAACGGCGCGATGCCGAGCGCGGCGATCACCGCGATCAGCGCGACCGGATTCGGCAGGTTGCCCATCGTTCAGCGCTCGCGCGGCGCGGGTTGCGTCAGCGTGACGACGCGTACGCCGAGCTTCTGGCCGACCGCGATCAGATGGCCGGTGCCGATCAGCATCCCGTTCGCGACGAGATGGATCACGCTCTGGTTGATGCCCTGCTGCAGCTCGATCACGGCGCCCGGCTGCAGCGCGCTCAACTCGCCGAGCGGCATCGACGTGGGCGGCAGCTCGAAGCGCAGGTCGACCGCGAGGCCGTCGAGCGAGCGCGGTGCGTCGGCGGGCGGCGCGTCGTGCGTCGTCGGCGGCGCGGAGTCGGTGCGGGTCGGTTCCAAAGGCATCTCCCTGATTCGTTCGACGGTCAGCCGGTTGCCCGACGGCCGTCCGGTGATCTCCCACGCCGGCGCGGCCGGCAGCCGCGCGACGCACAGCAGGTTCTGCTCGTGCGCCTGCCAGCGCTCGATCGCGATGATGTCGCCGCCGACGACGTCGGCCAGTTCGGCCGTCGTCAGCTCGGTGCGGCCGATCTCGAACACGAGCGGTACGGGCAGGCTCGCGTAGGCCGCGCGCGCGTCGGCGAGCGCGGCCGGCGCGGCCGCGAAGAACACGGCCAACGCATCCGGCGCGTCGAACAGCAGCGCGCCGTGGCAGCGCCACGCGGCGTCGGCGCGCCGCAGCTCGAACCGCAGCGCGGCCGGCGACGCGCGCCAGGCGGGCGCGTGGTCGGGCGGCGGCAGCAATTCCACGCGCTGCCGCGTCGCCGCCTGCAGCACGGCCGCGAGCGGCGCGCACAGGTCGGCGAGCAGCGCCGCGCGGATCACGGCAGGGACTGCCGGATCGGCCGCGTCGCCGAGCCATTCGGTTTCCGCGAGCGGATCGATCCACAGCGTGCCGGCGGCCGGGCCGACGACGAAGCGGTACGCGTGCGCATCGGCGGCCGGCTCGGCGTCGACGCGCCAGCGCACCTCGTACGCGTGCTCGCCCAGCGTGATCGGGACGGCGCCGGTCGCGCAATACGCATGCGACAGCCCGCGCGCGGCGGCGGCGGACAGGCGCGGCAGGTACGGCGACGCGTCGAGCGCGACCGCGGCCGGCGCGGCGGCGGGCGGCGGGGAAGCGGCGGGCATGGCCCGGTTCGCGGCGTCGCCGGCGTCGGCATTCGTCAGGAACAGCGCAGGCACGGCGGGATCGGGGCGGATTCGGCGTCGGTTCGACGGGTTGTTCTGATGCCGGCGGCGCCGAGGGGCGCGCGGCTGCTGCGTCGATTGTAGGGACGGCGATGGCCGCGTGCCGCGCCGGAATCCGTAGTCGCGACCAGCGCGCGCAGACGGCGGGAGCGCGGCGCTACGAAGCGTGACGAAGTGCGGCAGGGTGCAGCGGGGTGCGGCGGCCGGCGATGAAGCGGGCGGCGCGACGGCTGGCGATCAAAGGCAACCGCCGCCCGGAGGCGGCGGTCGGGGCGCGACTGGCTGGCGGGGCCGGACGGCGGGCAGGCCGCATCCGGCTGGCAGGTCGCGAGGGGCTGCGGATCCGCGCAGCGCGGTGGGGAGGCGTTGCCGGCGCGCCGCGAACGGGCGGCGCGCGGGTGAAGCGTTACGCGTAGTCGGCGGACATCGCCGGCTGCGGCGCCGCGCGCACGATCGGCGCCGCGTCGTGGCGCTCGACGTGCGTCATCGCCGCACCGAACAGCACGAGACGATAGCCGACCGCGTAGATCGGGATGATGCGCAGGTTCTTGTCGTGTTCGAGCTGCAGCTTCGAACGGATCCGCGAGATATGGGTGTCGAGCGTGCGCGACGACACGCCGAGCTCGCGGCCCCATACGGCTTCCTGGATTGCCTGCCGCGGCACGATCTTGTTCATGTTGTCGAGCAGGAATTCGACGACGTCGAATTCGCGCGGGGTCACGTCGACGACCTTGTTGTCGATTTCGATCGTGCGGCGGACGAAGTTGATTTTTATGTTGTCGATGTACAGGTATTTGCAATCCATGGTGGCCCTCGCATGTCCGTAAAGGAGTGTTTGCGGGGTCCTGTGCTGCAACTTCCGGGCCAGGGAGATGGTTGTCCGGCGGTGCTAGCACGCGGCAAGAGCACGGACGGCGGGGGAGCGTTGAATTTAAAAGAGTTTCTAACGGGGAACGCCGGGCGACCGATGAAAGGGGCCGGGCAATAGTGAAGGATTGTTACGTAGCATCGGGTGGCGGCGTTACGGGCGTTACGTCTGACGTAACGTGTGGGGAGGGCACCGTGACAAGCGGCCCAACCCGGGTCGGCGGCATGCGATGGGAACCCTACATGGAACCCTACATTTAACCCTACGTGGTCCACTGAAAAATCAATATAAATCATCAACATAAGTTATTATAATTGCCGACATTGAACCCTACATGGAACCGTACAGGGAAGCATGACGACCGTCGCTACCTTCGAACCGTTGTTTCCCGAGGATCGCGTACTCGATCCGCTGCTCGAGCAGGCCGCCGAACTCGTCGATTCTTCGCAGCGGTTGCTTGCCATACGCGATACCCCGTTGGCCACCGCACTCGTGCCGCAATTGCGCGCGATGAACTCGTACTACACGAACAAGATCGAAGGCCAGCACACGACGCCTGCCAAGATCGAGGCGGCGCTGCATCGGGATTATTCGACCGATCTCGTCGAGCGCAAGAAGCAGCGCTTTGCGGTCGCGCATATCGCGGCAGAAGCCGCGCTCGAGGAAGAGTGGCGTGCGCTTCCGGTCGCTGCGTTGTTCGAGCCGGCGCGAATCTCGGCCATTCACGATCGCTTCTTTTCCTGCCTGCCTGACGACGAGCGAATGACCGCCGATGGCGATGTCGTCGTCCCGGGCGAATTTCGGCGCGGGGACGTGACGGTCGGGCGCCATCTGGCGCCGGAACCGGAAATGATCGCGCCGCTGCTTCAGGCCTGGGCGACACGTTATGCGCGCATTCGGGCCAAGGAATATCAACTGATCGGCATTGCCTGTTCGCATCATCGTCTCGCCTGGGTGCACCCGTTCATGGACGGCAACGGGCGCGTGGCGCGCTTGCATTCGCATCTCGGGTTGCGCGCTGCCGATCTGACCCACGGTCTCTGGTCGCCGCTTCGCGGGCTGGCGCGAGAGCATGAGCAGTATTACGCGAGGCTGAGCGAGGCCGATCAGACGCGTCGCAACGATCTGGACGGCCGTGGCAATCTATCCCAGGAAGGATTGGTCAAGTTCGCCCGGTTTTTTCTCGACTGCTGTCAGGACCAGGTCGGTTTTATGGTGCATATGACCCAGTTCGACGGAGTGACGGGACGGCTGCTGGATTTGCTGAGGTTCCTGGAGGCCAACCCATGGACGATTCGCTCGGAAAAATCCGTGATCAAACCGGAAGCGGCGGCGCTGGCGATGGAGTTCGTGGCGCTGCGCCGGACCGTCACGCGTGCGGAATTCGCGCAGATGCTGGGTGTCAGCGACGTATTGGCGCGCAGGATCGTTCGATCGCTGCTGGACTACGGGCTGCTGACCTCGCCTTCGCATCGCGGCGAGCTTTCTTTTGGATTGCCGTTGAATAGCCTCCGGTTTCTGTTTCCGAGGCTTTGGCCCGAAGTCGAGCAGGAATGAGCGAGCGTGGCGGGCCGCGTCCTGTCATGCGGCTTCGGCCCGGATGAGCATGGTGTTGGCGATGCGTTGAAAAACACCGGCCACGGCGCCTACCTCGCGCCGCAGCCGGCGTCCCGGCCCATCAAGCCTTCGTGCTCTCCGCCGAATCGAACGGCAGCACGTAATGCCGCTTGCCCGTCGCCGCGAAGATCGCGTTCGCCACGGCCGGCCCGACCGGCGCGACGCCCGGCTCGCCGACTCCGGTCGGCGCCTCGGCCGACGGCACGATATGCACCTCGACCTTCGGCATCTCGGCCATCCGCAGCACGTGATAGCCGTCGAAGTTGCGTTGCTCGACCTGGCCGTCCTTCAGCGTGATCGCGCTGTGCATTGCCGCGCCGAGCCCGAAACCGATGCCGCCTTCCATTTGCGCGGCGACGATGTCGGGATTGATCGCGATCCCGCAGTCGACCGCGCACACCACGCGCTCGACCTTCACCTTGCCGTCCGCATCGACCGACACCTCGGCCACCTGCGCGACATAGCTCTTGAACGCCTCGGCCACCGCGATCCCGCGCCCGCGGCCCTTCGGCAGCGGCTTGGCCGGATCCCAGCCGGCCTTCTGCGCGGCCAGCTCCAGCACCGCGCGCATGCGCGGCTCCTTCGCGAGCAGGTCGCGGCGGAACGCGTACGGATCCTTGCCGGCCGCATGCGCGGCTTCGTCGATGAACGCCTCGACCGCGTACGCCGTGTGCGAGCTGCCGACCACGCGCCACCACAGCACCGGCAGGCCGACCTGGGTAGTGGTGAGTTCGACCGACACGTTCGGCACCGCGTACGGCAGATTCGCCGCGCCCTCGACCGACGTCGCGTCGATTCCGTTCTTGACCATGAATGCCTCGAACGGCGTGCCGGCGAGGATCGACTGTCCGACGATCCGGTGACGCCAGCCCACCAGCCGACCGTCCGCGGTCAGGCCCGCGTCGAGCTTGTGGAAGTACATCGGCCGGTAGAAGCCGCCCTGGATGTCGTCCTCGCGGGTCCATTGCAGCTTGACCGGCTTGCCGTCCGCGCCGAGCGCCTTCGCGATCGACACGGCCTCGACCACGTAATCCGACCACGCGTTCGCGCGCCGGCCGAAGCTGCCGCCCGCATACAGCGTGTGGATCTTCACCTGTTCGGGCTTCAGTCCCGCGACCTTGGCCGCGTTGCCCTGGTCGACCGTCTGGAACTGGTCGCCGGCCCAGATCTCGCAGCTGTTCGCCGTCAGCTTGACGACCGCGTCGAGCGGCTCCATCGGCGCATGCGCGAGATACGGGAATTCGTACGTCGCGCTGATCTTGCGCGCCGCGCCGGCGATCGCCGCATCGGCATCGCCGTCCTTGCGCGCGGACGCGCCCGGCTTCTCGGCGAGTTGCCGGTATTCGCGCATCAGCTCGTCCGAGCCGCGCTTTTCCGCCTTCGTTTCGTCCCAGTCGATCTTCAGCGCGTCGCGGCCCTGTTTCGCGGCCCAGAAGCCCGTCGCGACGACCGCGATACCGCCCGGCACCTGCACGACCGAGACGACGCCCGGCACGGCCTTCGCGGCCGTCGCGTCGAACGATTTCACCGTCGCGCCGAAGCGCGGCGGCCGCTGCAGCAGCGCGACGCGCATGCCGGGGAACGTCGTGTCGAGCGTGAAATGCGCGGTGCCGTTCGATTTCGACGATGCATCGACGCGCGGAATCCGATGCCCGATCAGCTTGAAATCGGCCGGCTGCTTCAGCGTGACCTTGTCCGGTACCGGCAGCTTCGACGCATCGGCGACGAGCGTGCCGTACGCGGCCGTCTTGCCGCTCTTTGCGTGCGTGACGACGCCGTTGGCGGTGGTCAGCTCGGCGGCCGGCACCTTCCAGCGGGCCGCGGCGGCCGACACGAGCATCGCGCGCGCCTTGCCGCCCGCTTCGCGCAGTTGCTGCCACGAGTTCGACATGGCCGAGCTGCCGCCCGTGCCCTGCATCGTGCCGAACGCGAGGTTCGCATAGCGCTTCGCATCGGCCGGCGCGCTTTCGACGCGCACGCTCGACCAGTCGGCGTCGAGCTCCTCGGCGACGATCGTCGCGATGCCCGTATACGCGCCCTGGCCCATCTCGACGTGCTTCGCGATCACCGTGACGGCGCCGTCGGGCGTGATGCGCAGGAAGGCGTTCGGCGCGAAATCGCCGGCCGGCGCGGTCGCGGCGAGCGCGCGGCGGCCGAGGCCGGCCCAGTCGAAGCCGATGGTCAGGCTGACGGCGGCAGCGGCGCCCGCGGCTTTCAGGAACGTGCGGCGCGACGGGCGCACCGCATCGGTGTGGTCGAGTTCGATCGTCATGGTCAGGCTCCCAGCGTCGCGGCCGCGTCGTGGATCGCGGCCCGGATGCGGGCGTAGGTCGCACAGCGGCAGAGGTTGCCGTTCATCGCCGCGTCGATGTCCGCATCGGTCGGCTTCGGGTTCTGTTCGAGCAACGCGGTGGCCGACATGATCTGGCCGGACTGGCAGTAGCCGCATTGCGGCACCTGCAGCTTGACCCACGCGGCCTGCACGGCCTTCGCGGGCTTGCTTTGGACGCCTTCGATCGTCGTGACGTGCTTGCCCGCGATGCCGGCGAGCGGCAGCACGCACGAGCGCACGGCCTGGCCTTCGAGATGGATCGTGCACGCGCCGCACTGCGCCATGCCGCAGCCGAATTTCGTGCCGGTCAGTCCCGCGTGTTCGCGAATCGCCCAGAGGACGGGCATCGACGGATCGGCGTCGAGCGTGACGTTCTTGCCGTTCAGGACAAACGAGGTAGGCATGTTGTATGTCTCCGTGGGGAAAACCCGCCTTACGGGCAGGTTAGCCGGGAGTGTGCGCGAGCAGCCCGAATTTGCGTCTACCCAATCCTGCAAATTTATTGAACAATCCTGCAAATCCCCGGCACGCCGCAGGCCGTTTCGCTATGCTCGCGCGACACGGGAAATCAATCGAGGATGCGTCATGGACATGACCGATATCGTCGCGTCGCGCGAATCCGGGCGACGCGAGCTGGCGTCGCTGATCGGCCGTTTCGCGCCGGCGGACGGCTCGCATTCGACGGCCGTACCGGGCCTGATGCTGCATCGGCACACGCGGCCGGTCGATCTCGGCTGCGGCGTATCGCGCGCCGCGCTGGTGATCGCCGCGCAGGGCGCGAAGCGCGTGATCGTGGCCGGCCAGGCTTACGAATACGACACCCACAATTGCCTGATTACGTCGATCGACTTGCCGATCCTCTCGCGCGTGACGCGTGCGTCGGTGGACGAACCGTATCTGTGCCTGTCGCTGACGCTCGATCCGCAGCGCATCGTCGAGCTGGCGGCCGAGATGCGGCTGCCCGAGCCGGACGCGGGCCCGGAAGGCGAGGGGATCGCGCTCGCGGAGCTGACGCCGCCGCTGCTCGATGCGGCGCTGCGGCTGCTGCGGCTGCTCGATACGCCGGCCGACATCGCGGTCGTCGCGCCGCTGATCGAGAAGGAAGTGCTGTACCGGCTGATGACGAGCGGGCAGGGCACGCGGCTGCGGCACATGGCGATCGCGGGCAGCCAGACGCACCGGATCGCGCGTGCGATCGAATGGATCCGCGATCATTTCGCGGAGCCGATGCGCGTCGAATCGCTCGCGCAGGCGGTCAACATGAGCGTGTCGTCGCTGCACCATCATTTCAAGCACGTGACGACGCTCAGCCCGCTGCAGTACCAGAAGCAATTGCGACTGCACGAGGCGCGGCGGCTGCTGTTGCTGCGGCAGGGCGGCGACGTCGGGTCGGTGGCGGCCGTCGTCGGCTACGAAAGCGCGTCGCAGTTCAGCCGCGAATACAGCCGGCTGTTCGGCGCGCCGCCGATGCGCGACGTCGTGCATCTGCGGAAGAAGGAGTTGCTCGGCTGACGGGCGGCGCGCTCCGGTTCTGCGCAGTGCCGGTCGCGCCACGGGTCGCGACCGAAATCGTCGACCGTCCGATGCGGGCCTTCGTCGAAATCGAACGTTTGTGTCTCACGCGCGAGCCTTGGGGACAGGGAAGCACTCACGGAGATTGCTGGATCGTTACGGTTCGATGCGACGAAACGCGCGATGAATCAGGCTTTCACGAGATTGAAGACGTGAAAGCCGTTTTGAATCGAAATGTTTCAGTGATGAGAATCAAACGGATAACCGAGTGAAGATGTCTGTTCGATGAATCGATCGTCGTCGCTTCGTGCGCGAAGGTGAATCGAACGGTGAAAAAATGAAGGCGCCCGTTTGTGTCGGAATTGGACGTTTTCATTCGTTCGGTTATTGCGACTGCAACACGCCGGATGGCACGATTTTTCGCCGCGTGATGGTGCGGGTATTTTCACGGATGAATCAAATTCCTTTTGCATTTCTGGGTGAGCCCGTGTTCCGGCCGTATCGGCGGCCGTTCGGCGTGGCGCATCGAGCGACCGGCCCTCGTTCGTCGGGGTAATGGACGGCATGCTGGCATGCCGCGACACGCGGTTTGTCAGCGGAAACGCGCGAACCCCGCGCGGCGAATCGAGATTCGCCTCTCAAGATTGAAACACCCGTTCGCACGGGTGTCCGCCAACGCCGGGCGAGCCGGATTCTTCCTTCAAATCACGGTATTGCGTCAAGATCTTCAATGATCGCTGTAAGGCGCGCTTCGTTATCGCGATACATTCATGAAACGAAAAAACGCCGTTTCTGGAGAAATGATCAGGCCTGGCGGCCGCACGCCGGATGCAATGCTCGGTGGAATATCGCATGGCATGGGGTTTGCGATATAGGACGCACCGGCGAGCGGTCGACACGATGCAACAACGATGTGGGGGCGGCCAGTTCGTCACATGCCTGTCGGGGAAACGGCGATGAACACTATAAGCAGTGGCATGATCCGCGCATTTCTTGCGCACCAAAGGGGTAGTGGGAACGATCGGGGTAGCGCTTGCGACGCCGTGCCAGCGTCGTCGATCGCGCGTTGCCTGTTTGCCGCCCTCCGCGCGCGCCGCGTGGTGGCGCGCTCGTCGCTTCGCGCGGCCACCCGCCGACAGCGGTGCTCCACTTCATTCAGCATTCCCGGATGTGGCCTGCTGTTCGTGCCGGACAGCGTGGCGCCGATTCCTCTTCAACCGTGCAGTGCCGTTTCGATCGCGCCGGGCCAGCCGCGGCGCCGGCCGGACTAGATCGAACGTGCGTCGGCCGGTTATCGGGAAGGCCTTTCTTCGTCAGCTCAGGGAGCAGACATGTCGTCTGGCTGCAATGCAGGCCCGTTATCGCCCGGATGAAGGGTGCGTGTCGAGCGGGCACTGCATTTTGCGGTAGTCAATACATTCGCTGATTTTCAATTCCGGAAACGGGCGCCAGTGCCGGCATTCGTTTTCGACGGGGTATTGAAAATCGCGAGCCGGAAAGATGTGCGCGTCATTTCGGTTAATTGAATCAAGGGTGTTTTTTGGCCATCTCAATGATCGTAAAAATAATAGAAAACACCTACCAATAAACTTTGGACAACTTAAAAACATAAAACTAGACTTCGGCTGGAAAAATAAAGCGCCGATTTTATATAAAGCATTGATTTATCAATTTTATGGTAATCCTTACTTTCAAGGATTGCTCGCGGCTGGAAGGTCGATGGCGTGCGATCTTCCGTGCTCATTCTCTCCACGCCGTTAGGAGTCCACCATGAAGAAGCTTCTGATTGCAGCAGCAGTTCTGGCGGTTTCGGGTGCAGCGTTTGCCGGCAGCGGCACGGTATCGAGCAGCAATTCGTCGAGCGGCGGCCAGACGATGGCCGGGGTCACCGGGTTCGGTCACTTCTCCGCGACTGATTCCGGCGCGGCACTCGGCGCAGCCGGCGCACTTGCCGGCGGCCCCGGCAGCGGCTCGATCTCGTATACGAGCCACACGCAAACGTCGACGGTCGGCGGCTTCGGCTTCGGCGGCTCACAAGCAGGCGGCAGCAGCGGCGCGAACGCGGGCTCGACCGGCTGGACGTATCACCACTAAGCCGCGACGCATAGCGTTCGTCACTGGCTGGCGGGTCGGATGCCGGGCCTTGCCCCGTGCGGGCAGGCCCGGCTCCGCCACCGTCGAACTTCCTCACGGCAAGGAATTGCTATGAAAGCCAAAGTCATTTTAGCGACAGCGCTCACCGTCATTTCGTCCGCTGCGTTGGCGGCCGGATCGTCCACGACCAACCAGACGCAATCCGTTGCGGCGGGTGTTTCCGGTTCGGTGCTGGTCGGCTCCGGCAGCTATACCAGCAATTCGACTTCGACGGCCGGTGCGAATGCAGGAAGTACCGTGACACCCGCCGGCTCCGCCGGCACGGCGTCCGCGTATCACAACTCGACTTCGACGGCCAGCGGTTGGGGCACGAACGGGGGCGCGTTCGCGGCAGGCGGCGGGATCGGCGCCGCCGGTTCGTTCGCCGGAAACGGCAGCACGAACGAGAACGCGAATGCGCTTTCGGGAGGGGTGACCGCCACGATCGTACTCGGCGCGAACCACTACACGGCCACGGGCGCGAACGACCACGGCATCGCCAACGCGGGTGCCATCGGGTGGACGGGCGGCGGCGGGTCGGGCGCGATCGCGGGCTCGAATCACACCAACGTGTCGACCGTATGGAGTACCGGTCCGGCCGGTTCGCCGTCCGCATCGGGCGGAAGCCAGGGCGACTCGAGCGCGACCGGGAGCAGTCATTAGTCAGGGGTGGGGGGAGACCGGTTTCCCAGCGACGCTGGTCTCTTTTCCGCATTGTTGTCACGTAAGGAGTTGGCATGAAGCAGAACGTGATTGCCGCCGCTCTGATGCTCGCGTCTCTGACGGCGTATGGCGCTGACCGTGCTCCCGATGGTGTGCAATCGACTATGCAGACGTCAAACAACCCTGACCAGACAACCAAACCGTCAGAGCAACACACGCTTTCGTCGGGCAGTGCCATCGGCGGACCGGACACCCAGCAATGGCGGGGCATGTCGGCCGGCTCGTGGTCCCAGCTGGGCAGCGGCTGGAAGCAGTTCGGGGAAGCAGCGAAAACTGAAGGCATTCAGGGGAATTAGTACGGTTGCCTGGGTGGGAGGTCAAACCTCGTCCGGAGAGTGAAATGAACAGCAACAGGATCAAGGTGGCATGTGCGGCGATGTTCGCGATGACCACGATCGGCGCCCACGCGCAAACCGCCGATTCGACGTCGAGCGCGCAGTCGTCGACGTCGTCGACCGCGATCAGTCAGGGCGGTGGGTCGAGCATGAACACGAATACCACGAGTTCGCGCGGCGGCAATGCCAGCAGCAGCAGCGGCGTGCGCGGCAGCGGCAATTCGAGCGTGAACGTCAACGTGACGATGCCGTCCGGCACGGCCGGCGGCAACGTAACGCCGCAGAGCGTGAACTCGCTCCAGTCGTCCGGGGCGCCCGGCACCAACCCGTACAACACCCAGATCTCGGAAAACGTCAATTATTCGGGCACGCAGACGATCAAGACGAACCCGTCGATCCAGGCGCCCGGCCTCACGACCACGCTGTCCGATACCTGCATGGGCTCGGTGAGCGTCGGCGTGTCGTTCCCGGGGTTCGGCGCGACGGGCGGCACGACGCTGGTCGACCAGGCCTGCGTGCGGCGTCTCGATGCGCGTGAATTCCGTGCGATGGGGCTGACCGACGTGGCGCTCGCGCTGCTGTGCCAGAGCGACGCGAACCGGCGCGCAGTGGAAGCGACCGGACACCTGTGTCCGGGCACGAGCGCGCCGCTCGCGCGTTCGAACGTGGCGCCGAGCGTCGAAGCGACCGTCGCGGACGACATCAAGTATCGCGATCCGATCGTGCGCAACCGGATGGGCCTGCCGCCGCTCGGCTCGGCCGCGCCGGCGCCTGCACCAGCACCGACGCGCCCGATCGAGACGGCTTCGATGCGCGCGGCGCCGGTTTCGGCGCCGGTCCCGGCGGCCGCCGTCATCGCCGCGCCGGCTGTGGCAGACAAGGCATCGCCAGCGCCTGCCGCACCGGTTGCCGAGACGAAGGCGCCGGAGCCCGCACAACCGGTCGCCGACAAGGTGCCCGAGCCAGTGCCGGCCGTTGCCGACAGGGTCTCCGAGCCTGCGCCGGCCGTTGCCGACAAAGCGCCCGAGCCAGTGCCGGCCATTGCCGACAAAGCCCGCGAGCCTGCCCCGACCAACGCCGCGCAGGCCGCAGGCGAGCCGGTGGCCGAACCGATGCCGGCGGCAGCCGTCGCCGCGGCGCCAGCAGCCGACACGAAGGCAGCCGAGCCGGCGCCGCAGGCAATCGCCGCAGCGCGTGCACCGGAGGCCGCGCGACCTGCGGTCGCCGCCGCGCCCGCCGACATGTCGGCCGCCGACGCGACCGTGCCGGACGCGGTCGAAGCGGCTGGCACGGCGGCTGCACGAGCCGCCGGCATGCCTGCGTTGACCGATCCGGCGCAAGCGTTGCCGCCGGCCACGGTCGAACAGCGGGCCGCGCCGGCGGCACCGCTCGCGCCGGCGCCGACCGTCATCTCGACGAGTACCTCGTCGTGAGCCTGCGGGCCGATCTGCCATGCGACTGGCGCGCCGGTCGCGCGGCAGGCGTTCGGCCCGATGCCCGACCCGCTTTTCCGGTTTGACGGGTGTTGTTCCGATCCCCGAGGTCAACACCTCTTTTTGCGTGACGAGGATGCAGGGAGGCCTCAATCATGAGGATCTTTTGGGTCGCTTTGCTGCTGGCCAGCGTACAAGCCGCTGCGCAGTCGGTTTTCCAGAATCCCGCGGTCTTCGTCATCCTGAACGAGCAGACCCTCGCGAACGCCGCGAGCGTCCAGCAGGCGCTGTCGACGCTCGGCCGTCCCGACAACACCGCATGCGCGCCGATGATGATGATCGGCGATCCGCAGATGGTCTACATGATGCCGGAGGCGGGCCACGCGCCGTCGTGGCAATCGCCGGTGTACGGCCGCGGTGCGCCGTTCGACGCGCAGAACGGGCCGAAGCCGACCGGCAAGACGGTCGGCGCGATGCAGCACGCCGAGGACATGCGGACGCAACCGTGGAGCGACGGCAGCGCGATCACGCAGAAGATCGCGGGCGAGTCGAGCGTCACGGCGGCGGACCGGGTGAACGAATGGCGGCACACCGGGCTCGACCGGATCGAGACGGCTCGCGCGTCGGACGTGACGGTGAACGGCAAGACCTACCGCGCGTATCGCGACGATCTCAACGGCCACGCGCAACCCGTCGTCGAGCCGCAGATCTACACGCAGCGCGTCGTGTTCTGCCGATGAAGCATCGATTCGAGGACGGAGCGGCGTCGCGCCGCGGCGCTGCGAGCGCGCGACGCGCGATCGGGAAACGGCCGCTCCGATACACAACCTTATGCGGCGAGGCGATCGTGAACCATTGTTGTCAGCTCGGCATGTCAGGCCCGCAGGAGGTCGAACGGCAGGTAAGCGCGCTGCCGTTCGTCGCGGTCCGGCACCCCCCCGTCGCGCCATCGCGGCCGCTCGTCTACCTGTCGCGGCAACACGATGCCGCGCTCGTCGAGGCGCTCGCGTCGCGCGGCTGGGACGTGCGGCGCGCCAAAACCGTCGCGGACGCGCTGAATCTCGTCAAGGCGAACCGTCCGCACGCGGGCATCGTCGATTTCGCCGGTTTCGCGGCGCCGGACGTCGCGTCGTTCGAGACGCTGCTGCGCGACCCGCGTGTCGGCTGGGTCGCGCTCGCCGACGGCGAGCGGCTGCGCAACCTCACGATCGCGCGGCTGATCCGCCGCTGCTGCTTCGACTACGCGCGCAATGCGGCGGCCTATACGACGATCGGCTATCTCGTCGGCCATGCATACGGGATGCTGACGCTCGCGGACGGCGACCCGGCCGCGGAGGCACCGCCGCCCGGCGGTGCGATGATCGGCGCGTGCGACGCGATGCGCCGGCTGTTCGCGACGATCCGCAAGGTCGCGAACACCGAGGCGAGCGTGTTCATTGCCGGCGAATCCGGCACCGGCAAGGAGCTGACGGCGGCGGCGATTCACCGGCAGTCGTCGCGTGCCGACGCACCGTTCGTCGCCGTGAACTGCGCGGCGATCCCGGCGACGCTGCTGCAGTCCGAATTGTTCGGGCACGAGCGCGGCGCGTTTACCGGCGCGCACCAGCGCACGATCGGCCGCATCGAGGCCGCGCACGGCGGCACGCTGTTTCTCGACGAAATCGGCGACATGCCGTTCGAGAGCCAGGCGAGCCTGCTGCGCTTCCTGCAGGAAGGCAAGATCGAGCGGCTCGGCGGGCACGCGTCGATTCCGGTGGACGTGCGGATCGTGTCGGCGACCCACGTTGATCTCGAGGCCGCGATGCAGGCCGGGCGATTCCGCGCCGACCTGTACTACCGCCTGTGCGTGCTGCGTATCGACGAGCCGCCGCTGCGCATGCGCGGCCGCGACATCATGCTGCTCGCCGATCACGTGCTGCAGCGCTACCGCGGCGACGGCTCGTACCGGATTCGCGGCTTCACGCCGTGCGCGATCGCGGCGATCCACAACTATCCGTGGCCCGGCAACGTGCGCGAGCTGATCAACCGGATCCGCTTCGCGGTCGTGATGACGAACGGCCCGCTGATCTCGGCCGCCGATCTCGAGCTGCGCCCGTACACGTCGTTGCGGCCGCCGACGCTCGCGCAGGCGCGCCGGCAGGCCGAGCGGCACGCGATCGAGGAAACGCTGCTGCGTCACCGCCACCAGCATGCGGATGCCGCGGCGGAGCTCGGCGTCTCGCGCGCGACGCTGTACCGGCTGATGAACACGCACGGGCTGCATGGCTGACGCGCCGCGGCGCGCGGCCGCTCAAGACCGCGTGGCGGCAGCCGTTAAAACAGCCAATGGCCGCGGCCGGCGCGCGCATCGATCGGCGCGCAACCGGCACGCGGCGCATCACGTTTATCCGAGGTCATCGTGGCAGAGTGTAGTCACTGCGGCAGGACGTTCCTGATCGGCGGGCAGTCGATCGACGGCCGCCGCTATTGCAGTCCGGCATGCGCACGGGCGCATCCGGTCGTCGTCGAGGCCGAACGGGTGCCCGACGCGAAGGTGCGGCAGTACGTCGACGACTGGCGCTACGGGCCTTGCCCGATCTGCCTGCGCGAAGGGCAGCCGGTCGACGTCCACGCGTCGCATCGCGTCGTGTCGCTCGTGTTCGTCACGCGCTGGGCGACGCGGCGCCACGTGTGCTGCCGCCGTTGCGGCCGCAGAAAGCAGGCGGTTGCGCTGCTCGCGTCGGCCACGCTCGGCTGGTGGGGGCTGCCGTGGGGCATCGTGCTGACGCCGATCCAGCTCGCGCGCAACGTGCTGGGCCTGGCCGCGCGCGATCCCGAGGCCGCGACGCCGCAGTTCGAGGCGCTCGTGCGGCGCAAGCTGGCCGCGCGCCGGCTCGCGCGCGCGGAGCGGGGCGCCGGCGCCTGATCGCGCGCTTCGGCGCGCCATGCGCGCTAAGGGCCAGTTCGCTCAGGGCCCGTTATTAGCGTGAACAGGCCCTATGCCGGCCGGTCGAAGCCCGATGCGACCCAGCGTTCGGCGCTGGCCTTGTTGAGCTTGAACCCGGCCGACACCTTCGCGTCGGCCAGCAGCTCGCCATACGGATCGAACGCCTTGAGCTGCGCATACGGCTCGAACTCGTCCGGCACGATGTCGAGCGTCACCGACACATCCTGCCCGGCTTCGTCCTGCACCGTCACTTCCTTGTGCAGCAGCGCGCGCCGCTGCTGTTCGTGCCGCATCAGCACTTCGGTCGCGGTTTTCACGAGCGTGCGGAACGCGTTCGCGTCCATCGGCTTCGGGTTCTTCTTGTCGCGACCCATGGTCCACGGCCCGACGAGCGCGGGCTCGGACTCGCCGTCCTTGACCATCTCGACGGCCCAGCCGTCGTCGTCTTCGTTCTTGATGATGCGGGCCGTCCAGCCGTTGTCGCGCCAGAGGCCGTCTTCGTGGATGGGGGTGTCGTCGGATTGCAGGTCGGAATCGGTCATGAGGAAAGCGGGAGGTCGGGCAAGCCGGCGAAGGGGGGACGCGCGGCCGGCATCGGCGCGTCGCTCGCCGCCGGCGGCCCGGGGTGGCATGCAAACGCGCAATTTTACCTGCTGACCGGTCGTGCGGCGCGCAATACCGGCCATCGGGCCGATGCCGCGACGGTCGATCGACGGCCGCCGGGCGTCGAGCCGGTGCAAATATCAAACGCGTATTACGTCTTCGGCGGCCAATTCGTACGCCGTCCGATATCGCGCGCGGGCAGACATTCATAGAATCGACATTCAGGCTAAAAATAGCCTGAATGTCCTTTCAACGCCCAACCGGTCGCGCGCGTGTTGTGTGGCGCGGCCGGTGAACCACCAGGAATTGCGCATGAGGAAATTCAATGTTCGCATCGTCGTCGCGTACGACTGGCCGTTGACGCTGGCCGGTATCGAGCAGATCGCAGGCGGCGCCTGCGCGATCGAGCTCGCCGCGGTTTACCGGAGCGCGGCCGAACTGGTCGCGTCGCTCGGCGGCGTCGATTGCGACGTCGTGCTGGTCGACTATGCGATTCGCGGCGACGAGCAGATGGACGGCCTCGCGCTGTTCGACTGGCTGCGTCGCACGCGGCCGAACGTCGGGATCGTCGCGCTGGTCGCGAACGAGAACCCGCTGATCTTCCGGTCGATCCTCGCGATCGGCGGCGTGGCCGTCGTCAGCAAGCTCGACGAGGTCGGCCATATCGTCACGGCGATCCATTCGAGCTATAGCGGCGCCACTTACCTGTCGCCGTCCGTGCGCCGCGCGGTCGATGCGCTCGGCACGCGCGGCGATACGCCGGTGAAGCTGTCGGCGCGCGAGATCGAGGTGATTCGCCTGTATCTGTCGGGCGTGCCGATCAAGACGATCGCGCAGCGCCTGAGCAAGGGCAAGCAGACGGTCAGCGCGCAGAAGATCAGCGCGATGAAGAAGCTCGGCGCGAGCAACGACGTCGAGCTGATCCAGCGCGCGGCGGGGCTGGGGCTCGGGAGCGGCGAGGCCGCGCGGCGGGCGGGCAGCGCGGCGTGAGTGCGGGGCAGGGCGGGTTTGCCGTCAGGCCGGCAACGCGAACCGCGTCACCGCGTCGCGCAGCGCCTCGGCCTGATCGCGCAGCGAATGCGCGGCGGCCGCGGCCTGTTCGACGAGGGCCGCGTTCTGCTGAGTGACCTGGTCCATCTCGCCCACCGCGCGGTTGACCTGCTCGATCCCGGCGCTCTGCTCGCGCGATGCGTGGCTGATTTCGTCGAGGATCTCGTTTACGCGCCGCACCGACTGCACGATCTCGGCCATCGTCTCGCCCGCGTGCGTGACGAGCGTCGCGCCGTGCTGGACCGTCTCGTTCGACGACACGATCAGCGACTTGATCTCCTTGGCCGCCGTCGCCGAGCGTTGCGCGAGCGACCGCACTTCGGCCGCGACCACCGCGAAGCCGCGGCCCTGTTCGCCCGCCCGCGCCGCTTCGACGGCCGCGTTCAGCGCGAGGATGTTGGTCTGGAACGCGATCCCGTCGATCACGCCGATGATGTCGCCGATCTTGTGCGAGCGATCGGTGATCTCGTTCATCGTGCGCACGACGTCGTCGACCACTTCGCTGCCGCGCGTCGCGACCTGCGCGGCCTGGCCGGCGAGCGACGCGGCCTGCGCGGCGCTGTCCGCGTTCTGTTTCACGTTCGCGGTCATCTCGTCCATGCTCGACGCGGTCTGCACGAGCGCGGCCGCCTGTTCCTCGGTGCGCTGCGACAGGTCGGTGTTGCCGGACGCGATCTCGCTCGCGCCGACGTTGATGTTCTCGGTGCCCATCCGCACGCGCGACACCATGTCGATCAGCCCGCCCTGCATCGTATGCAGCGCATGCAGCAGGCTGCCGCGATCGTCGTGCTTCACGGTCACGCGCGCGGTCAGGTCGCCCTGCGCGATGCGCTGCGCGGCGTCGAGCGCCGCTTCGAGCTCGCCGCCGAGGCTCGCGCGCACGCTTTTCAGCACCAGCACCATCACGGCCGTCGCGATCGCGCCGAGCACGGCCGTCATCGCGAACCAGCGGCCGACGCTCGCGAGCACCGCCGAGCGCACGTCGTCCATGTACATGCCGGTCACCAGATACCAGTCCCACGGCGCGAAGCGCTGCACGGCGCTGGTCTTGTCCTGCGGCTTGTCCGCGCCCGGCTTCGGCCACAGATATTCGACGAAGCCCTTGCCGCCTTCCGCGTTGCCGGCCTTCACGATCTCGACGAACAGGTGCTGGCCGTTCGGATCGGTGAAGTTCGACACGTCCTTGCCGTTGAGCTCGGCCTTGATCGGATGCATCACGATCACCGGCTTCGAATCGTTGACCGACACATAGCCGTCGGCGCCGTGGCGCATCGCGGCGATCGCCTCGAGCGCCTTCTGCTTCGCATCGGCTTCCGGCAGCGCGTTCTGCTGCGACAGCTTGTAGTAGTGATCGGTCACGCTCGCGGCCTGCGCGACCAGCGATGCAAGCTGGTCGCGGCGGTCCGCGATCATCGACGCGCGGGTCTGCCATGCGCCGAGCCCGGCGATCACGAGCAGGCCGAGCCACAGGATGACGATCATCGAGGCGAGTTTCTGATTCAGGGAGAGATTGCGCATGGTATGAGGTCGGTCAGTCGTGGAAGCTCGCCGGGACGGCGTGACGGGATACATGTTTTGACGGCGTGAAACGCGCGGCGCTGTAGGCGGGAAATCCCTTAGAAGATGCTGCGAAATCAATCGGACGCTGTCTTGCGTTTGTTCCAGCAAATCAAGCAGCACGCGAGCGAGAGGAATGCCTCGTGCACATGTGCGTACCGTTCGTAGCGAATCTTGAGGCGGCTGCGAAAAAGTTAACAGACCTAGGCCGTGATTTCGCCACAGCTTCTATGCGGCGCGTTATAAGGCGTCGCGCCGGACCGGAAAACGAACCCCTCCGCGCCTTCACAGGCCGGGGGGCGATTCAGTGACCAGGATTCATATGGAGAATTCGAGTTGTGGCCGTAACTATCGACATTGGCTCAGGAAAGCGCGCTACGCTTTCCAGTGACAGCGGGGCAATTCGGCCTGCGGAACAGCGCGCGGCTGTCTCAGAATTAATGCTCCATTGGCCGAAGTATTCCGCATTGATGGCGGAGGCTGCCAGCTACCTTCGGGAACTCGGGCTTGCCGGGTCGTTGTCCGGCGATCCCGTCGCCGCGCTTAGGTCAGCGATAGAGGACGGCCGGGTTACCGTCTCGATCGATAGGCCCGTGGCAAGTGGGGGTGCTGGGGGCGGTGGCGGACCATCAATACCGCCTTTCCCAAAGGGCAGTAGGTTTGCCAGTGTGCCGAGGATGGCTGCGCTTCCAGCGGACAAGCCGATACCGTCTTGGGCCGTACCAAGCGATGTGTCAGCCGGTGAACTCATGAGTTACCTTCAACGTGTCGTTGCCGGTACTGGCGGCGCACTAGCAGGCGGTGCGCCTCAACTTGCGAACTCGTTTGGATCGGGGTCGCCGCTAGGTGATGCGAACGTGTTTGACTACGCTGATAGCCCTTTGAGCGGTGACATTCAAGAGCTGGCGGCAAGCACGACTAACCCGAACTTTGCGGCGAAAATGCTTGGTTACCAGCGTAAAATCTTCGGCAACATGATCCACCAAATGAAAGACGCGAATGATTTGGGAGGGGCCGATAACGTTCTCTGGCACGACAACGGAGACGTTGAATTCAAAGGTGTCGTGATCGACAGCATGCACAACTACGGGGACTGAGCGGATCATGAAAAAACAGCAACTTGCACATGCATCATTCTCTATTTCAGGCGATCGCGTCGTCCCCAAATTTTGGACAGACTATTTCCGCGTCGTACCCGATACGGAGGTAACGAAAGGAGAACGGGTAAACGATCCGACAGGACAGGGGCGCGTCATAACGCGTCGCACGAGTGTTTGGGCGGTTCGCAGTGACGGAGCTGTCCACAGTGATCAACTGGAACCCCATCTTCGCTATCTCATCAAGCATCTGTCTTTGCCACGCCCGGACCTGCGCGGGCTTATCGACGGTGCGGGCGCTCGGGTCCGTCTCCGCTGCTATTGGGACAACGAGAGCGGTAAGCGCGTGCCGGACGTGCCGGACGATATCCGGGCTCTTGTGGAATCGCTCGGAGGCGAGGTCGAAGTCGATGAATACCGATAGAGCGGATCAACGCACCACTGAGAAGTACATGGCATTGCATTGGAGGGTTGTTCAGTCAAGCGACGTACTATCAAACTGAGCGTGCTTGTTGTCGTATGTGCAGCGATTTTTTGAAAAATATCGATGGATAACAAAGATCATATAAAGGACACTTTCGATCTTGAAAGAGGTAGGGCGATCGACGCATTTGCGAACATTGAGAGCCGGAAGCGAATGCGAGGACGACGAAAATTGTGCAGCCATGCGTGAGTACGCTCGACCACCCAGCGGAGCTTGCCTAGTCCGCTGCCGCATTCCATACGGCGCAGGGCGATCACCGGTTCGATACCACGCGCACGAAGCCGCTGACGATGCGGCTCGGAGTCATGGCCACGATCTGCGTAGATGACTTCGGGCTTGCGAAGCGGTCGGCTGCGTACACCGCGAAGTGGCGGGACCGCGTCGATGAGCGGCAGCAGCTAGGTAACGTCGTTGCGATTCGCGCGAATCAGGATGGCACCGATGGGGACGCCATTGGCGTCGACGAGGATGTGACGCTTCGAACCTGGTCGCGAGCGATCGGTGGGGTTCGAGCCAGTTTTTCGCCCGCCCCAACGGCTCGCACCGAGGATGAATCGACCGCTGCCTGTGAGAAATCGAGTTCGCCGACTTCGCGTAACTTCGCAAGCAGCAGTTCGTGCAACGCGCTCCACACGCCGGCCCTTTGCCAGTCGCGCAAACGCTTCCAGCAGGTCGGCCCGGAGCCAAATCCCAGCTTGGTCCAGAGGTCGCACCAGCGTATCCCGGTCTTGAATACGTTCAGGATGCCGTTCAGTGCAGCCCGGTTGGAAACCGGGAGCCGTCCTGGGTGTTTCTTGCGGCGTGGCTTTGGCGGTGGCAGCACTCTAAGAAGCGGTCATTTTCCGAGGCCCGCGACGCGGGCGCGGGCATCTATGCATATGCATAACAGCGACCGCTATACTGTCGGGCGATGGTCGGCATCGCGCCCGCACGGGCGACAGCGCGACGCCGAACGAAACCGAAAGGAGGCAACGATGCGGATTCTGGTGGTAGGGGCCGGCGCGGTCGGCGGATACTTCGGCGGCCGGCTGGCCGCGGCGGGGCGCGACGTGACGTTCCTGGTGCGCGACGGCCGCGCCGCTGCGCTCGCGCGCGACGGGCTGCTGATTCGCAGCCCGCGCGGCGACCTGACGCTCGCGAACGTGCAGACCGTACGCGCGGGCGACGCGGGCGCCGGCGTCGCGCCGTTCGACCTCGTGCTGCTGAGCTGCAAGGCGTACAGCCTCGACGACGCGATTGCATCGTTCGCGCCGTTCGTCGGCCCGCAGACGCTGATCCTGCCGATGCTCAACGGGATGCGTCACGTCGACGTGCTGCGCGAGCGCTTCGGTGCGTCACAGGTGCTCGGCGGGCTGTGTGTGATCGCGGCGACGCTCGATCGCGAGCAGCGCATCGTGCACCTGAACGACACGCACGGCGTGACGTTCGGCGACCTTGCCGGCGGCGAATCGCCGCGCGTGCGCGCGGTGGCCGACGTACTCGGCGGCGCGGGCTTCGACGCGACGCTCAGCGACGACATCACCGCGCGGATGTGGGACAAATGGGTGTTTCTCGCGACGCTCGCCGCGAGCACGTCGCTGTTTCGCGGGTCGATCGGCGACATTCTCGCCGCGCCGGACGGCCGCCGCCTGCTCGAGACGATGCTCGCCGAATGCAGCGCGATCGCCGAACACAACGGCTACCGGCCCGACCCGGCGGCCAGCGAGCGGATGCAGCGGATGGTGCTGACGCCGTCGCCGCTGACCGCGTCGATGCTGCGCGACGTCGAGAACCAGGCACGCGTCGAAGCCGATCACGTGATCGGCGACCTGCTCGCGCGACGCGATCCGCAGGCGGCCGATACGCTGTCGCTGCTGCGGATCGCGTACAACCACCTGAAGGCGTACGAGGTGCGCACGGCGCGCGAGCACGCGGCGGCGTAAGCTGGTGCGGACAGGCGGCGCGGGCGGCACGGGTGGCCGCCGCGCCGTTCCGCGCTGCAACAAATTTGCCGTCCGGCGCCATTTCGGCGCGCGGACGGCAAAAAAGTATCGAAAATCAGGCGTAAAGTTGGTGGAGCCGCGCGCTCGATCGACCTACATTGCTTCCCATGCGACCGGTCGCAGTGCCGCGCGAGACACGCGGCGCACGCGCGCACAGCCGAACAGGCCGGCCAGCGATATATGGGAATGGAGACGCCAACATGATGCACCCCGATCTCGAAGTGGTCGAAGTGCGACGCGACGAGTCGTTCAAGGTCTGGTCGCACGGCTATCCGTATCGCACGATCCGCTGGCATTTCCATCCCGAATTCGAGCTGCACCTGATCGTCGCGACGCACGGCAAGTATTTCGTCGGCGATCACATCGGCTCGTTCGGCCCGGGCCATCTCGTGCTGCTCGGCCCGAACCTGCCGCACAACTGGGTCAGCGACATGGCCGAAGGCGAAACCGTCGAGCGCCGCAATCTCGTGATCCAGTTCGATCCGTCGTTCGTGCGCCGCTGCATGGACGCGTTTCCCGAATGCCGCGACGCGCAGGCGCTGCTCGACGACGCGCGGCGCGGGGTCGGCTTCGACGCGGCGACGAGCGCCGCGATCGCGCCGTTGTTCGACCAATTGCTGACCGCGCGCGGCATGCGCCGCATCGCGCTGTTCATGACGATCCTCGAACGGCTATGCGGCGCGGCCGAGCGCACGCTGCTCGCGAGCCCCGCGTACGACCAGGCCGACGTCACGCCGACGCGGCTCAGCCATGCGCTGTCGTATATCGGCAAGAACCTCGCATCCGAGATGCGCGAGTCCGATCTCGCACAACTGACCGGACAGAGCGTCAGCGCGTTCTCGCGCGCATTCCATCGCCATACGGGCATGCCGTTCGTCCAGTACGTGAATCGTCTGCGGATTGAATCCGCGTGCCAGATGCTGCTCGCCGACGACGCGAGCATCACCGACATCTGTTTCCAGGCCGGCTTCAACAACGTGTCGAACTTCAACCGCCAGTTCCGCGCGGTGAAGGGAATGGCGCCGTCCGAATTCCGCGCGCTGCAGCGCCTGAACGTGCGCAGCCGCGAGCTGGCGCTGCACGCGGCGCCGACCGGTAACCCGCTGCCGCCGCGCGTGCTGACGCCCGGTGCGCCCGAACTCATGCCGCAGCCCGGATGATCGCCGGGCCGCCGCCCGCCCGAGTTTTACCCGCCGTTTCACCGTTTCACCCAGCCGATCGCGTCGCTCACGTCGCGAGGGGCGCATTCACCCACGAAAAAGCCGCACACAATTCTGGAGACACCGTCATGACGCACGCATCGCCCGCTTCATCCCCCCGTCGCGCCGCCCGCCTGGCGGCCATTGCCGCGCTCGCCGTCGCGGCGCTGTTGCCCGCCGCGGCCGCGCACGCCGCGCCGCTGCGGATCGGCATGACGTTCCAGGAACTGAACAACCCGTACTTCGTGACGATGCAGAAGGCGCTGAACGACGCGGCCGCGTCGATCGGCGCGCAGGTCGTCGTCACCGACGCGCATCACGACGTCAGCAAGCAGGTGAGCGACGTCGAGGACATGCTGCAGAAGAAGATCGACATCCTGCTCGTGAACCCGACCGATTCGACCGGCATCCAGTCGGCGATCACGCAGGCGAAGAAGGCCGGCGCGGTGGTTGTCGCCGTCGACGCGAACGCGAACGGCCCGGTCGATTCGTTCGTCGGCTCGAAGAATTACGACGCGGGCGTGATGTCGTGCGAATACCTCGCGAAGGCGATCGGCGGCAGCGGCGAGGTTGCGATCCTCGACGGCATTCCGGTCGTGCCGATTCTCGAACGCGTGCGCGGCTGCAAGGCCGGACTCGCGAAATTCCCGAACGTGAAGCTCGTCGATACGCAGAACGGCAAGCAGGAGCGCGCGACCGCGCTGTCGGTCACCGAAAACATGATCTCCGCGCATCCGAACCTGAAAGGCCTCTTCAGCGTGAACGACGGCGGCTCGATGGGCGCGCTCGCCGCGATCGAGGGGTCCGGCAAGGACATCAAGCTGACGAGCGTCGACGGCGCGCCCGAGGCGATCGCCGCGATCCAGAAACCGAACTCGAAGTTCATCGAGACGACCGCGCAGTTCCCGGCCGACCAGGTGCGCATCGCGCTCGGCATCGCGATCGCGCGCAAGTGGGGCGCGACGGTGCCGAAGGCGATTCCCGTCGACGTGAAGGTCGTCGATCGCGGCAACGCGAAGGGTTTCAGCTGGTGAATGACGTGCGACGCGACGCGAAGGGCGGCGGCGCGGCCGACGCCCTTCGCACGGAGAAGCCGATGGACACGATACTCAGGCTCAGCCACATCACGAAAAGCTTTCCCGGCGTGAAGGCGCTGTCCGACATTCATCTGGAGATCGCGCGCGGCGAGATCCATGCGCTGCTCGGTGAGAACGGCGCGGGCAAGTCGACGCTGATGAAGATCCTGTGCGGCATCCACCAGCCGGATGCCGGCACGATCGAGATTGATGGCGCCGCGCGCCATTTCGCGGATTATCACGACGCGGTCGCGGCCGGCGTCGGCATCGTGTTCCAGGAATTCAGCCTGATTCCGCACCTCGATGCCGTCGACAACCTGTTCCTCGGCCGCGAGCTGCGCAACCGCTGGGGCGCGCGCGACCGCAAGCGGATGCGCGCCGCGGCGGCGAGCATCTTCGCGCGGCTCGGCGTGGCGATCGATCTCGATGCGCCGATCCGCACGCTGTCGGTCGCGCAGCAGCAGTTCGTCGAGATCGGCAAGGCGCTGTCGCTCGACGCGCGCATCCTGATCCTCGACGAACCGACCGCGACGCTCACGCCGGCCGAGGCCGAGCACCTGTTCGCGATCATGCGCGAGCTGAAGCGGCAGGGCGTCGCGATGATCTTCATCTCGCATCACCTCGACGAGATCTTCGCGGTGTGCGACCGGATCACGGTGCTGCGCGACGGCCAGTACGTCGCGACGACCGAGGTCGCGCACACCGACGTCGAGCGACTGGTGCGCATGATGGTCGGCCGCCGGATCGAGAGCAGCTTTCCGCCGAAGCCGGTGCTGCCGACCGGCGCGCCGGCCGTGCTCGAGGTCGATGCGCTGCAGATCGAGCGTGATGGCCCGGTGAACCGCTTTGCGTTGCATGCGGGCGAGATTCTCGGCTTCGCGGGTCTGGTCGGCTCGGGCCGCACGGAAACCGCGCTCGCGGTGATCGGCGCGACGCGTGCGTATCGCAAGGAACTGCGCGTACGCGGCGCGGCGGCGAAGCTCGCCGATCCGGCCGACGCACTGCGTGCGGGCATCGGCATCCTGCCGGAAAGCCGCAAGACGGAAGGGCTCGTCACGTCGTTCTCGATCCGCGACAACATCTCGCTGAACAACCTCGGCAAGTACCGGTCGATGTGCTGGCTGATCGACCGGCGCGGCGAGGCGCGTACCACGCACGACGTGATGCGGCGCGTCGGCGTGAAGGCGCCGTCGATCCACACCGAGGTCGCGACGCTGTCCGGCGGCAACCAGCAGAAGGTCGTGATCGCGCGCTGGCTGAACCATCACACGTCGGTGCTGATCTTCGACGAGCCGACGCGCGGCATCGACGTCGGCGCGAAAGCCGAAATCTACGGGCTGATGCGCGAACTCACTGCGCGCGGCTACGCCATCATCATGATCTCGTCCGAATTGCCGGAAATCGTCGGCATGTGCGATCGCGTCGCCGTGTTCCGACAGGGCCGCATCGAAGCGACGCTCGAAGGCGACGAGATCGATCCCGATACGGTCATGACCTATGCCACGACCGGCACGCGAGGAGCGACCCATGAACCTGCCTGAATCTTCTTCCACCCCTTCGACGACGCTCGCGGCCACGGCCGGAAACGGCGATGCGCCGCCGCCGCGCCCGATGTGGGCGCAGCTACGCCGCTCGACGCTGTTCTATCCGCTCGTCGGCCTGATCGTCGTCTGCATCGCGATGATGATCGCGAGCCCGAGCTTCCTGTCCGCCGCGAACCTCGAAAACGTGCTGCGCCAGGTGTCGATCAACGCGATTATCGCGGTCGGCATGACCTGCGTGATCCTGACGGGCGGGATCGACCTGTCGGTCGGCTCGGTGATGGCGCTGTCGGGCACGCTCGCGGCCGGGCTGATGGTCGCGGGCGTCAATGCGGTCGCCGCCCTCGCGATCGGCATCGCGGTCGGGCTCGGCTTCGGCTTCCTGAACGGCGTGTTCGTCGCGTTCGCGGGGATGCCGCCGATCATCGTCACGCTTGCGACGATGGGCATCGCGCGCGGCCTCGCGCTGATCTATACGGGCGGCTATCCGATCGACGGGCTGCCCGACTGGGTCGCGTTCTTCGGCAGCGGCAAGGTGCTCGGCATCCAGGCGCCGGTGCTGATCATGCTGGTGGTTTATGCGATCGCTTGGCTGCTGCTCGACCGAATGCCGTTCGGTCGCTACGTATACGCGATCGGCGGCAACGAGCAGGCGACGCGGCTCACCGGCGTGCGGGTCGCACGCGTGAAGCTGATCGTCTACACGCTGGCCGGGCTCACGTCGGCGCTCGCCGCGATCGTGCTGACCGGGCGCCTGATGAGCGGGCAGCCGAACGCGGGCGTGGGCTTCGAACTCGACGCGATCGCGGCCGTCGTGATGGGCGGCACGTCGATCTCCGGCGGGCGCGGCGCGATCCTCGGCACGCTGGTCGGCGCGCTGCTGCTCGGCGTGCTCAACAACGGGCTGAACATGATCGGCGTGAACCCGTACGTGCAGAACGTGATCAAGGGCGGAATCATCCTGCTCGCGATCTATATCAGCCGCGAACGATCGCGGTAACGCTTGATTCATCCGCTATCCGAATCATTCAGAAAAGAGACAACTCATGACGACACCCGAAGCCCAGCCGCGCATGACCGCGGTCGTCTGCCACGGCCCCGAGGACTATCGCGTCGAACAGGTCGCGATGCCGCGCGCCGGTACGAACGAGCTCGTGATCCGCATCGCCGCGTGCGGGATCTGCGCGAGCGACTGCAAGTGCTACACCGGCGCCAAGATGTTCTGGGGCGGACCGAGCCCGTGGGTGAAGGCGCCGGTGATTCCCGGCCATGAATTCTTCGGCTATGTCGAGGCGCTCGGCGACGGCGCGGCCGAGCATTTCGGCGTCGCGTTGGGCGACCGCGTGATCGCCGAGCAGATCGTGCCGTGCGGCAAGTGCCGCTATTGCAAGTCGGGCCAGTACTGGATGTGCGAGGTGCACAACATCTTCGGCTTCCAGCGCGAGGTCGCCGACGGCGGCATGGCCGAGTACATGCGCATTCCGCCGACCGCGATCGTCCACAAGATTCCGCTTGGCGTATCGCTCGAGGATGCGGCGATCATCGAGCCGCTGTCGTGCGCGATCCATACGGTGAACCGCGGCGACGTCCAGCTCGACGACGTCGTCGTGATCGCCGGCGCGGGCCCGCTCGGGCTGATGATGACGCAGGTCGCGCACCTGAAGACGCCGAAGAAGCTCGTCGTGATCGACCTGATCGACGAACGGCTCGAACTCGCGCGCCAGTACGGCGCCGACGTGACGATCAACCCGCAGCGCGACGACGCGCGCGAGATCGTCCGCGCGCTGACCGACGGCTACGGCTGCGACGTGTACATCGAGACGACCGGCGCGCCGGTCGGCGTGAATCAGGGGCTCGACCTGATCCGCAAGCTCGGCCGCTTCGTCGAATTCAGCGTGTTCGGCGAGGATGCGACCGTCGACTGGTCGATCATCGGCGACCGCAAGGAGCTCGACGTACGCGGCGCGCACCTCGGGCCATACTGCTATCCGGTCGCGATCGACCTGCTCGCGCGCGGGCTCGTCACATCGAAGGGCATCGTCACGCACGGTTTCGCGCTCGAAGAGTGGGACGATGCGATCCGCATCGCAAAGTCATCCGAATCGATCAAGGTGCTGCTGAAGCCGGCCCGTTGACGGTCGGCATGCGCCTCACCGGAGACAACATGGAATACGTGATAGGCGTCGACATCGGCACGCAGAGCACCAAGGCGCTGCTGGTCGACCGGCACGGCACGATCGTCGCGCGGCGCTCGGCCGGCTACCAGCCCGATACGCCGCGCCCGCTGTGGGCCGAGCAGTGGCCGCAGGTGTGGTTCGATGCGGTGCTCGACTGCATCGCCGGCTGCGTGAGCGACGCGCGCGCGCAGGGCGTGCCGGCAGATGCGATCCGGGCGGTGTGCGTGAGCAGCCTGTACGGCGGCTCGGGCATCCCGGTCGACATCGACATGCGGCCGCTGCATCCGTGCCTGATCTGGATGGACCGGCGCGCGACGGCCGAAGTCGACTGGGTCAACGAACACGTGAACGTCGAGCGGCTGCGCGTGATCACCGGCAACGGCGTCGACAGCTACTACGGCTTCACCAAGATGCTGTGGCTGCGCGACCGGCGGCCGGACGTGTGGGCGAACGTGCGCTATTTCCTGCCGCCGAACGCATACGTGATCTACCTGCTGACCGGCGAAGTCGCGGTCGATCACAGTTCGGCCGGCAATATCGGCGGCGTGTACGACGTCGCGCGCCGCGAGTGGTCCGACGACGCGCTCGACATGCTCGGCATTCCGGCGACGATGATGCCCGAACGGCTCGTCGATTCGACGGACGTCGTCGGCGGCTTGCTGTCGCAATGGACCGCGCCACTCGGGCTGCCGGCCGGCACGCCGGTCGTCGCGGGCGGCGTCGATGCGGCGGTCGCGACCTTCGCGGCCGGCGCGACGCGTACCGGACAGCACGTCGCGATGATCGGCACCAGCATGTGCTGGGGCTACGTGAACCGGCACGTCGATGCGCGGCACGGCCTCGTCAGCATGCCGCACGTATTCGACGGGCAGCGCGACCTGTATGTGTTCGGCGGCGCGATCACGGCCGGCGCGTCGGTCGCGTGGTTTCGCGACCAGTTCTGTCACGCGGAAACCGATGCGGCGCGCCTGCTGCCGCACGGCGATCCGCACGTGCTGCTCGAGGAGGCGGCCGAACGCGTGCCGGCCGGCGCCGACGGCGTACTGTTCCTGCCGTACCTGATGGGCGAGCGCAGCCCGGTCTGGGATGCGCAGGCGAGCGGTGCGTTCGTCGGGCTGAGTCTCGCGCACACGCGTGCGCATCTTTATCGCGCGGTGCTCGAAGGCGTCGCGTTCGCGTTGCGCCACAACATCGAGGCCGGCCGCCGGGGCGCGGTGGCGCTGGACGATCGATTGATCGTCGTCGGCGGCGCCGCGCATTCGGCCTTGTGGATGCAGATCATCGCGGACGTGACGGGTTTTCCGGTGTGGACGATCGAGCAGGACGTCGAAGCCGCGATGGGCGCCGCGTTGCTCGCGGGTGTCGGGGCACGGCTCGTGTCGCGCGACGACGCGCAGGGCGGCTGGGTCACGCTCGTCGAGCGCGCCCGGCCCAATGCCGACCGCGCGGAAACGTACGACGCGCGTTTTGCGCTCTACACGGCGCTGTATCCGGCACTCAAGCCGATCATGCACAGGCTCGGAACATCATCATGAACACACGATTCGATTTCAGCGGATCAACGGTGCTCGTCACGGGCGCATCGAGCGGCATCGGGCGTGCGTGCGCGGTCGCGCTCGCGCACGCAGGCGCGCGCGTCGTCGCGGCGGCGCGCGACATGACCGCGCTCGACGCGCTCGCCGGCGAGATCGCGTGCGATACGTTGCGCATGGATGTCGGCGGCGACGAATACGCGATCGATGCCGCGCTCGACCCGTACGATGCGTTCGACGGCCTCGTCAATTGCGCGGGGATCGCGTCGCTCGAACCGGCGCTCGATGTCGACGCCGCGCATTTCGATCGCGTGATGGCCGTCAATGCGCGCGGCGCGGCGCTCGTCGCGCGAGCCGTGGCGCGCAAGATGATCGAGCGCGACGGACGCGGCGCGGCGAACGCACGGGGCAGCATCGTCAACGTGTCGAGCCAGGCGGCGCTCGTCGGCCTGCCCGCGCATCTGAGCTATTGCGCGTCGAAGGCGGCGATGGACGCGATCACGCGCGTGCTGTGCATCGAACTCGGGCCGTACGGCATTCGTGTGAACAGCGTGAACCCGACCGTCACGCTCACGCCGATGGCGCAGTTCGCGTGGAGCGAACCGGAGAAGCGCGCGCCGATGCTCGCCGCGATTCCGCTCGGCCGGTTCGCGCAGCCGAACGAAGTCGTCGAGCCGATCCTGTTTTTGCTGAGCGACGCGGCGTCGATGATCAGCGGCGTGTCGCTGCCGATCGACGGCGGGTATACCGCACGCTAGACCGCGTCACGGCAGTCGCGGGTCGAGTGCGCGGCGCGGCCGGCGCGCGGCTAGACCGGATCCTTGCTCGGCGGACCGTCCGGCTGCTGCGGGTTGTCGTGATGGCCGGGCGGCGACGAGAACGGATCGTCTTCCGGATCGCGGTTCGGGTCGGCCGGTGGTTCGGGCGTCGGGGTCGTGTGGTCGCTCATGGAGAACTCGTGCAGTGCGTGACGGCGGTGGCGTGGCGGACGCGCCTCGTCTTCGTTATAGCCAATCGGTCGCGCGTTTGCAGCGGGATTCTTGCGACGGGTGGTCGATCATCGGAGAAATCGGCCTATTGGCGCGGTTCGTGCGGGAACGTGCGGGCCCGCGCAATCGGTGTCAGCGCAAATCCGCCGGTGTATCGACGTCGCGCAGGATGCCGGGATCGTCGACGTCGAGCAGGGCCACCGGCGCGCTGGCGAACAGTGCGCGAGCGCCCGCGTCGCCGTCGAGAGTGGCGAGTGCCTCGAAGTGGTGCGCGGCGAAACCGACCGGATGGCCGCGCACGCCGCGATGCGCGGGTGCGACGATCGACGCGCCGTCGGCGTCGAGCGCGCGTGTGACCGTTTCGTAAGTGGAAGCCGCGATCCACGGCATGTCGCCGAGCGCGACGAGCCAGCCGCTCGCATCGGGCGCGGTGCGAACGCCGGCCGCGAGGCTTGCGCCCATGCCGCGCAACGCGTCGGGGGCATAGACGACCTGACAGCCGGCTTCGTTCAGCAGGATCGCAAGCTTTTCGGCGCCAGGGCGCACCACGGCGATTACGTCGGCGGTGGCCGCCGCGAGACGGCGGGCGGCGGCCACGGCCACCGGCGTGCCGTCGGGAAGCCGGGCGAGCAGCTTGCTGTGCAGGCCGCTCGGGTCGAAGCGTTGACCAAGGCCGCCGGCGAGCAGGACGCCGGTCGCGAGTGACGCATAGGACATCGGCGCGCGGGGAGTGAGACAGGTGTTGCGATTGTGCGGGAGCACACGGGGATCGGCAAGTGAGGATGTTACCGAGTCACGCGTGTCGGATCGGGAAAACCGTCATCGCGACGCTTCGTCGAGCATGCTTTCGTCGACAGGACCGTAAATTGCGTGAGATTCGTTCTGCATGACGGCCCAATAGCGATCGCCGAACGACCAGTGCCACCATTCGGACGGGTAATTCGTGAAGCCGGCGCGGGACAGCGCGTCGATCAGGATCTTGCGGTTCGCTGCGGCCGGGCGGCTGATGAACGGGTTGTGCGTGTAGCACGAGCAAGTGGCGCGACGACGGTTGCGGGCCACGAGCCGATGTTGAATGAAGCGGCCATGGTCGTTTTGGTCAGACGAATCGCCAATATGCCAGAGTCTGGCGGAAAATGCGCCGCGGTTCGACCCACGCGCGAACGACGCTTACCAGAGCGTCTTGACGTGCGCGTACGCGCGGATTTTTTCGTCGCGGGTGACGAGCGGCGCGCCGAGCCGCCGCGCGGTTGCGACGATCATGCGATCGGCCGGATCCTTGTGGAACGTGCCGGGCAGGTCGGTGGATTTCGCGGCGATGTCGGCATCGACGGGCACGAACCGCATGCCGTCGATTTGCGCGACGGTGGCGAGCCACGCGTCGACATCCATCGTCAGTGCGAGGCGGTCGTTGTGCACCAGCATCGCGATTTCCCACGCGGAGATGGCCGATGCGACGAGCGCGCCTTCGCCCCGTGCGCGATCGATCGCGCTTCTCGCCTTCTTGCTGAGCGCAGGGTCGCCCGCCACCCACCACACCAATGCATGCGTATCCAGCACGATCACCGCGACGCCTCCCAATCATCTTCCGCAATCGGATCGAGAGGATTGTCGTAGCGCATGACCGACCCGCGCAATATGTCCAACGGCTGAGCTTCGCGCGAGCGATACGGCCGGATCTCGAGCGTCGGCTTGCCGTGGTCGGTGACGATCAGGCTTTCGCCCGACGCCTCGACGAGCCGGAAGTATTCGAGTGCGCGAGCCTTGAATTCGGATTTCGATACGGGAGCGTGCGGCATCATGATATGAGCATGGTCATCTGACGATGGTCATTTTAAGGGTTCCGCTGAATCGATGCAAGGAATCGGTCGGGTCGGAAAGGCTGATTCATCGATTGCCGGCGGCGGAGGTCAGCGGCGGATAGACGGGAGCATCGTGGGAGGCTGCGCGCGTCGGTGTGGTTGCGTCAGGGTGAATCACAATTGACGTTGGGTAGAATGCTTGCTTCCTGCTGCCAAGATGCAGGTACCCCGACTGAGAGGGGGATGGGCGGCTTCGAACGACAAACACACAATCATGAAAACAACACGCGAGAGAAAAGCAACACGTGCGGTGAAAACAACACGTGAGGCGAAAACAACACGTGAACGATTCAATGAAATCGCTGTTGGGCATCCGTTTACGCTTCTGTCTCTGATGGTACTGGTGCTCGGCGGTGTGCCATTACTGCTGTACTCGCTGAGCCTCGATCAGGTTCCGGATTTCACACTGACTGAACTGACAGGCACGCTGATCGCCACCTTCCTCGTCGAGATTGGCTTGGTCGGCGTGTTTGGCGTGTATTCGCTGATTGCAGGCTTTGCTGCGCGCTTCGTGCTCGACCGGTTTTACGACGACACACACGTGGTTGCCTTTGGCCAGATGGGGCCACTCACGCAGAACCAGCAGATGCGTGATCGCTTGGTACGCGGACGATTTATCGTGATCGCAACCGTCCTGACGGTTTTGATCTGGACGGACCTGCTGACGAATCCATTCGTGTCGTGGGCGAGCCCGGTGCTGGCCTGGCTAACTGTCGTTGCCTATGTCGCGACTTACGGCGGATTGATAGGGCTATTGCTTGCTGACGGGTCGTTTGTCGACAGCCGGCTAACGCGAGTGTTATCGAGCGTGCTGTTGTTCGGCGTGGTGATACTCGGTGCGTTGCAACTCGTCGCGTACTTCGGCAACGAGCGGATCGACACGAGCGCCGGGGCTACAGCGCGCGCGCAGCCGATCGTTTACGCGTTTTCGCAACTGGCGCCGGACGTGAGAGCGTGCCTCGGGTGGATGACTACGCCGTCATGGGCAGCAGCGGCGGCAAGTGCAATCATCGCGGCGATAGTATGGTTCGTGCAGCGCTTGCTGCGTCTCGCTGCGAACCGGTCACGCAATGTACCGAAGCGCATAGTGCACGTGACGCTGCATGCCATTCGGGCAATAGGCTCGGTCGTCCTCGCGGTAGTGGCCATTTCGTGGTTGATCGCACTCGTCAATTTCAAATGGTTCGTGACGGGCAACCGGTTGCCCGTCACGATCTTGTGTGCAGCGGTCTTTGCTGTCTGGATGCTGCGGAAGGGGTGGTTTTTCCGCAAGCGCCAAATTGCGCCGGTTGGCCTTTTGACGCCTGCGACACCGGCGACAGGCCGCCGCAACGGCGTGCCGAAGCTCGTAGCGGCGAAGCTTTTTACAGCGGCCGCGTTCGCGATCTTGTCGCTGTGTGTACTGATCTTTGCAGATCTCGTCGCTTCCGTGAACGGCAACAGGGAAAGCACGCAGACATTGTTGCTGACCATGGCGCTGCTGAGCGTGATGAACTGGGGAGCGTTCGCGTCGCGTGGCTGGAAGATGCGGGCAGGATTGTGTGCGCTTGCAGCGCTTGTTTCGTTCGTATCGGTTCCGATCATCGTGCAGAATCCGCTGCTGTTCCCCCGCATGCTCGTTGCGATCCTGGGTTTTGGCAACCGGCACGCGTCGAGCATGGCGTTGTCCGGTCAGCAATGCGCGACGTTGGCGCCGTTCGGCGTTCGGTGCAATGCAGGCAAAGACGGTTCGATTACGCTGACCGATGTAAATATCGTCAATCGCCTTGGATCTTCGATGGTGGTCGAGCTGATCCTTCGTCCTGAATTATCCGTGTCGGCTGGCGCGCCGACCGAGGCCCCAGTGGTGGGGGCGGCGCACACGCAGGCGCGAGGTATCCGTGACGATAAATCACCCAGTGCGTCAGTGGCTGCTTCGTCCGCGACTATTGCACCTTCGGTCGGAGTAGGGGCCGCGAATGTGAATGTCCAGACGTTGATGCTTGCGCTCCCGGCGAGCGATGCGATGTTGCGAAAGCGCACTTATGGCTGTGATCAGCCGCTGCTTGATCAGCGGAATCGAGCGTTTAAGCGCTTAGTCAGCCAAGGGGGGAAATCTAGCGACAAGGCGACAGCGTCCGACGGAGTGTCGACTGGCAACAACGGAGGCCGTAAAGCCGGCATCGATGTGGCGAGCGCCGCTGTCGCAACGACCGAGGTGAAGCCGACGCGCACGGCTGGCGCGGCCAACTCGACCACCGCCACGACGACTGATTCGCCGATCACCGAGAACGCCGAACTGGCCTGCGTCCGCATCACGATCCCGAAGGATCAGGTCGTCAGTTACACGAATACTGGCTGGCGAACCTACATGGCGGGCTATTCGGGTTATATCCCTGTAGCAGAGAAAGCGATCGGCGCCCATTGAGCGTCGGCATCGACCGGGCGGATTCGATGTGGGCGTGTCGATTGCGGCGTTCGAGGGTGAGGCGATTGCAATCTCACGCATCCGCCCACTTCCTCAACAGGTTGTGATAAATCCCGGTCAGGGAAATGACCATCGGGTCCTTCGCGCCTTTTTCGGCGGAAAGCGCCTGAATCTGCGTATCGAGCTGAAACAGCAGCGTGCGATCGCCATCGTCGCGCACCATGCTCTGAATCCAGAAGAACGAAGCCACGCGTTCACCGCGCGTCACCGGCGTCACGTGATGCAGGCTCGACGCCGGATACAGCACGAGGTCGCCTGCCGGCAGCTTCGCGCGATGGACGCCGTACGTATCCTCGACGCACAGCTCGCCGCCGTCGTACGCGTCGGGCTCCGCGAGAAACAGCGTCGCCGACAGGTCGCTGCGCACGCGGAAATCCGTGCCGCGCAGCAGCCGGATCGCGTTGTCGACGTGCGTGCCGAACGTCTCGCCGCCTGCATAGCGATTGAACAGCGGCGGAAACACCTTGAGCGGCAGCGCCGCCGAAAAAAACAGCGGATGGCGGGCCAGTGCGTCCTGGATCGCGTCGCCGACGGTGCGTGCGACCGGTGACCCTTCCGGCAATTGCCGATTGCGTTTCGCGAGCGCAGATTGCGCGCCGGACGTCGCATTCCCGTCGACCCATTCGGCGGCATCGAGCAGGTCGCGGCATTGCGCGACTTGCGCTTGGGTCAGTACGCCGGGGATATGAAGCATCATGATGCGGTTTCCATTGCGTGCGGCGCCAGCTGCATGGCCGCCGAACGAAAAGCGTCGAGCGGTGACGACACGAGATACGCACGCATCTTCGCGATGAACGCGGGTGTCGCGGTGGCCGGCACGCGCGCGAGCCAGGCGAGCGCTTCGTCGACGCGCCCGCGTTCGGCGAGCAGCCGCGCATAGTTGAACTGGCCACGAAAATCGCCGGCAACGGCGGCACGGCGATAGTGGTCGAACGCGGCGTCGATATCGACCGATACGACCCAGCCGTCCTCGTAGAAGCCGCCGATCAGGTTGATCGATTTCGCGTGACCGAGCGCGGCCGCGCGGCGGAACCAGTCGAGCGCGTCGGCGCGGTTCTCGTCGACGCCGTTGCCGAGCGCGAGTGCGGTTGCGTAGTTGTACATGCCCCAGTCGAGGCCCGCCTGCGCGGCGAGCCGATACCAGTACACGGCGACCGGCGCGCACGCGGCCGTGCCCCAGCCGAACTCGTAGCAGCGCCCGAGCATGTTCATCGCCATCGGGTGGCCGGCCCGCGCCGCGTGCCGGAACCAGTTGAACGCGGCGGCCGGATCGCGCGCGACGCCGTGCCCGTCGAGCAGGTATTGTCCGTACACGGCCTGCGCGTCGACGATACCGTGGTCGGCCGCGGCCGCGACCCACGCGGCGGCGCGCTCGGGCGGCCCGGCCAGGATGTCGGCGAACTCGCGCGGCGATACCGACGCGAGCGCCTTCAGCGATACGGCCTCCATCGATCAGTAGCGCGCGTTCAGCGTGACGAACGCCGAGCGGCCCGGCGCGATCGACGCATAGTGCGCCGGATACGCCTGATCGAAGTACGTGCGGTTGAACAGGTTGTTCACGTTCAGTTGCAGGTCGAGCTTCTTGTTGATCCGGTACTGCGCCATCGCGTCGAAGCGCCAGTACGACGGCACGGCGCGCAGGTTCGCGGGATCGCCGAACACTTCCGACATGTAGAACGCGCCGCCGCCGACCGTGAACTTCGGCGTGACGTCGTAGTTCGACCACATCGTGAGGCTGTGCTTCGGCGTGTTCGGGAAGCGGTGGCCGTTGTTCGCGGCGTCCTTGCCGTTGTCGCGCAACGCGCTCTTCATGTAGGTGTAGCCGCCGAACACCTGCCACTGCTTCGTGATCTGGCCGGCGAGGCCGAGCTCGAGGCCCTGCACGCGCTTGTTGCCGACCATCGCGTACTGGTTGTTCGGCAGCGTCACGCGTGCGTTCGTCGTATCAATCTGGAACAGCGCGGCCGTCAGCGACAGCTGGTCGTTCAGCACGTTCCATTTCGTGCCGAGTTCGATGCTGCGGTTCTTCTCGGGCGCCATCTGGTCGGCGTTCGGGCCGACGCCGCCGCGGCCCGGCGTCAGCGACTGCGTTTCGCTGCCTTCGCCGAGCAGCATGCCGGCCGGCGTCGACGACGTCGCGTAAGACGCGTAGATGCTGCCGTTCCGTGCGGGCTTGAACACGAGGCCGGCTTGCCAGTTGAACAGCGTGTCGTCGCGCGTGTAGGTCTTGCTGCCGTTCGCCTTGGTGTCGGTGAAGCGGGTCGAGTAGTCGTCGACGCGCACGCCGGCGTTCACCTGCCAGCGCGGCGTGAGCTCGATCGTGTCGAAGCCGTAGATCGACTTCGTCGTGGTGCGCGCATGCGCATAGTCGTTGTTGCGCGTGATCGAACCGGCCCACGGATCGTTCGGGTTCGGCGACCACAGGCTCGTGCAGTTGTAGCCCGACGGCGCGCCGATGCCTTTCTGGCAGATCGTGCCCTTGTCGGTTGCCACCGTGTACGAATCGCGCTTGCCCCATTCGCGGGACAGCTCGATGCCGGTCGTGAAGCTGTGCTTGAACGGGCCCGTGCGGAATTCGCCGAACAGTTCGGTCAGGTTCGCGAGGCTGTTAATCGAGCTGTCGCGGTTGTTGTTGCGGCGCCAGACCTTGCCGTTCACCACGTTGCCCTGGCTGTCGTCCGGCTGCGTCCAGATGTAGTCCTGCGTCGATTCCGTGTAGCGCGTGGTGTTGCGCACCGTCAGGTTCGGCGTGATGTCGTGCTCGATCTTGATCGTGCTGATGTCCGACGTGGTCTTGCGGAAGTCGCGGTCGATCAGGCCGTAGAAGTTGTGGCGATCGACGGGCGCCGGATAGATCGTGCCGACGTTCGCGGGCTTGTTCGACGTCGTGTAGAAGTACGGGATGCCGCCGTCGGGCATGTCGTCGGTCGACAGGTGGTAGTAGCTCGCGGTCACGCGCGTGGGCGTGCCGAGGCCGAACGCGATGGACGGCGCGACGCCCCAGCGCTCGTTGTTGACGGCGTCGCGGCCGGCGACGTCGTTGTTGTGACTCATCAGGTTCAGGCGGAACGCGGCGTGATCGGCGAACTGCCAGTTGCCGTCGGCGGTGAAGCGGCGATAGCGGTCGGTGCCCAGGCCCGCGCTCGCGGCGGCCGTCGTGCCGAGATGCGGGGCCTTCGTGATCAGGTTGATGCTGCCGCCGGCACCGCCGCGGCCGCCGTACGCGCCGTCGGAACCTTTCGTGATCTCGACGCGCTCGGTGTTGAAGATCTCGCGCGTGGTGGCGCCCGTGTCGCGCATGCCGTCGACGAACATGCTGCCCTGCGTGTCGTAGCCGCGGATGAACGGACGGTCGCCGAGCGGGTTGCCGCCTTCGCCGGCGCCGAACGTGATGCCGGGCACCGTGCGCAGCGCTTCGGTCAGCGTCGCCGCGCCGCTGCTCTGGATCAGTTCCTGCGGGATCACGGTGACGGATTTCGGCGTGTCGACGAGCGGCGCGGTGAATTTCGCGGAAGCGGAAAAGTCGGCCTTGAAGCTGTGCTCGGTCTTGCCTTGGATCTCGATCGGTGCGAGGTGGCCCTCGGTGCTGACGGGCGCCGCGGGCGGCGTGCCGTCGGCGAACGCGGGGCTCGCGGCGAGCACGCTGCACAGGGTGGTGAATTTACCGAGCTTCAGCTCGTCGGGACGGGACTTCATGATGCGCTTCGACCTCGCGGTGTGGCTCCCGGGGCGGTGCGTTGCGGAAACGTGCATGCCGCCGGGAATTATTACGATTTGTTTTCAGGCGGCATTCTATGTAATTTTTCTTTAAATGAGAAGCGTTCTTGTTCGCGTTTGCGAGGGAATTGTTGACGAATGTTGCGGAGGGGGCGAAGGCTTGCGGGGCGCGGAAGGATGGCCAATTGGCCGAGTGGGAAGGGTGTGGCGGTGGGGCTAGAGTGATTGCATCGCGTGGCGCCGAGTGACTGCAAAATCCTAAGATGAGTGCATTGAAAGCATTTTGAAGGATTGGAGCGTGCCCGTCATTACCGTTCGAAACTTGCCTGATGAGGTGCATCGCGCGCTTCGGGTTCGTGCAGCCCGGCATGGGCGCAGTACCGAAGCCGAGGTGCGTGACATTCTCGAGCAGGCCGCTCTGCCAGACGGACGACCGAAGCTCGGTACGTTGCTGACGGAAATCGGGCGGGGAGCCGGAGGCGTCGATTTCGACGTCGAGCGCGACAACACGCCAACCCATCCGATGAGCTTCGAATGATTCTTGTTGATACGAACATCATGACCGAGCCGCTCCGGCGCGAGCCGAACGCGGCGGTGATCGAGTGGCTCGATGCGCAGAACGTCGAGACATTGTTTCTCGCCGCGATCAGTCTCGCCGAAATTCGATTCGGCATTGCGGCGTTGCCGGAAGGGCGACGGCGAGACAGGTTGCATCAGGGCATCGAGCAGCGCGTGCTGTCGCTGTTTCGAGGCCGGATCCTGCCGTTCGACGATGCGGCGAGCAAAGCGTATGCGAACTTTCGGGCGCGGGCCCGTGTTGCAGGTAACGCGATCGCGTATCTCGATTGTTTTATCGCCGCCACGGCCGAGGCGAACGGCCTGATCGTGGCCACGCGAGACGTCGCGCCGTTCCAGGCGTTGGGCCTGCGCGTCATCGACCCATGGAGTGAGTAGTCCGCGATCGTCGGTTCTTTCACCGTGCCGAAATGAAAAACGCGCCGTGCAACACGGCGCGTTTCGAATCGAACAAGCTTGCCCGCTCCCCGAGGCGATGGCGGGCGGGCGCGACACTTCCGGTGCGGCGTCAGTCGATTCCGTGAAACACCGCATCCTCCGGGCCGAGGTACGCCGGCGGTCGCCACGTCGCGTCGCGCATCGAGTGCTGGACGAGATTCTCGACACCCAGCAGCACCGCGAAGATCGCCATTCGCACCGGAATGCCGTTGTCGGTCTGCCGGAAGATCGCGAGACGCGGGTCGCGGTTCAGGTCGACCGACAGGTCGTTCGCGCCGGGCCGGCTATCGCGCGGCAGCGGGTGCATGATCAGCGTGTCGGGCTTGCATACCGAATCGACGAGCGCCTGGTTGATCTGGAAATCCGGCGTATAGCCTTCGAACGACTCGTCGGTGAAGCGCTCTTTCTGGATCCGCGTCGCGTAGACGACATCCGCACCGCGCAGCCCGGCCGCGAGGTCGTTCGTTTGCTCGACCACATGGCCGTTCGTCGAAATCTGGTCGACGATGTACGCCGGCATCTCGAGCGTCGGCGGCGATACGAGCGTGAACTTCAGCCCGCGGTACAGCGCGAGCAGCTTGACGAGCGAGTGCACGGTGCGGCCGTATTTCAGGTCGCCGACCAGCGCGATGTGCGCGCCGTCGACGATCTTGCCGAGCCGCGAGAATTCGCGCTGGATCGTATACAGGTCGAGCAGCGCCTGGCTCGGGTGCTCGCCGGGGCCGTCGCCGCCGTTGATCACCGGCAGGTTGGTCGCGCGGGCGAATTCGGCCACCGAGCCTTTTTCCGGATGACGGATCACGAGCGCGTCGACGTAGCCGGCCATCACGCGGCTCGTGTCGTAGATCGATTCGCCCTTGGCCATCGACGAGAACGTGAAGCCCGTCGTGTCGCACACCGAGCCGCCGAGCCGGCAGAAGGCCGCGCCGAACGACACGCGCGTGCGCGTGCTGGCCTCGAAGAACAGGTTGCCGAGCACCGCGCCTTCGAGCACGCGCGAAATCTTGTGGCGTCGCGCGATCGGCTGCATGACGTCGGCCACGCGGAACAGCGCCTCGACCGAATCCCGCGAGAACTGCTCGACCGAGATCAATTGCGGCTTGCCTTCGAACAGGAACTGCTTCGCGAGCCCCTGTTTATCTACGCTTTGCGTATAGTTCTCGCCGTCCGGCGCTGGGCGTTCGACGATTTCCGACACGAAGCGCTCGACGATCTCGGGCATCCCGCGCGATTCCTGCGAATCGTCCGGAAGCAGCCAGGTATCCAGCGCGCGCCGGCTGACGCCGATGCGATTCGCGAATGCCTCGCGGGTCATGTTGAGGCGGCGCATCGCGTCGCGGAGGAAGGCTTGCTGGGGAACGGTCATCGGCGGCTCCTGGGCGGAAAATATACGCGGTGCGTATATTAGTTCTTGGCGCAATGAAGTCAAGAAAAATCTGTGCGCACGCGCGGCCGGGCCGTACTGGCGCGCGGCGCGGCTCTCCGTATAATCAGGTCAGGCCCCGTGTCCGGCAGCGTGCCGGGCGCCACGCCACACACGATTCACACGATTCGCCCGGTCGGGCTTGTTGATTCCAAGGAGAATGAGAATGACGCGTACGATTGCTGCAATGCTGCTGGTGCTGACCGCCGCGCTCGCCGGTTGCAATACGGTCGCCGGCGTGGGCCAGGATATTTCGAAGGGCGGCCAGGCGATCAGCGATTCGGCTGAAAAGGCCAAGTAAGCCGACCGGTTCAGGCATGCAGAAGGCGCCGGGCCTTCCCGCGATGGCGGGGCGGCCCGGCGCCTTTTTCGTGCGCGGGTCGATGCCGGCGGCGTCAGGCGTGTTCCACGAACGCGTAACGGCCTTCGACCTTGCGCGGCGTGAACCAGCCGTAGTCGGGGAACAACCGGTTGCGGACGAACCACACGTAACCGACCAGCACGACCGTGATCGCGAGGCTCGGCAGCGCGGCCGCCGGATCGCGCCCGAGGTCGGCGACGGTCTTCGGCATCTGCAGCAGCGACAGCAGGATGAACGCGTGATACGCGCCGACACGTTGGGTCGCAAAGCCCCAGATGAACAGCAGCGACAGCGGCACGGTCAACGCAAGGAATACGGCGACGAGGACGGCGCCGGCGCCGGATGCGAAGAAGTAGTACGCAAGCATCAGGCTGATGACCAGTTGGGCGATGCCGAGCGCGATCAGGATCCGGACGTGCACCTTGTTCTTGCGGCAGCGTTCGGGGTCCGGGCGCGACGCGATCAGGTGCGCGAGCACGCGATCCTTGAGCCCCTGTCCGGACAGTTCGGCCAGCACATCGGCCTTCCTCGTTCCCGCGGACAGCAGCACCGCGATTCTTGTTTTGGCTTCCTTCCTGTTCATTGCTTGGCGGATTGTTGTTCGAGGGTGGTCAAAAGGGCCGGCCACGCGAATATTGCATCTTGCGCAGCCGTGCGCAACGGTTTTGCGGTGCGCGGACACATTCCTACAGTCGTCGCTTGCATCGTGGCGAAGACGGGGGGGCAGGCGATGCGACGGCAGGGCGCCGCCGCCGTTTCCGCCGGGACGCGATGAGCGCGAGTCAGTCGGTGGCGGTCCGCGCAGCGAGCGTCGTGCGTGATTCGACGGGCGGCTCGCGCCGTCGCGTCGCGCCGACGAGCATGCCGGCGACGACGAGCGCGATGCCGGCGACACGCGTGCCGGTCAGCGCTTCGCCGAACAGCGCGACCGCGAACAGCACGGCCGAAACCGGCGCGATCGCGGTGAACAGGGCGGCCTCGGTGCCGCTCGTGCGCGTCGAACCCGCATACCAGCACAGGTAGCCGAGCACGGTCGGAATCAGCGCGTAGTAAGCGATCGCCGACACGGCGCCGACGGTCCAGCCGTTCGCCACCGCGCGCCATTCGAACGCGGCCGGCACGAGTGCGAGCACGAAGCCGAGGCCCGACATCGCGGTGGAAAGCGCAAGCGGCGGCAACGGCGCGGCAAGCCGCCGGTTGAGCAGGATGAAAACCGCTTCGCATGCGACGGCCGCCAGTACCAGCGCATCGCCGGCAAGCGTCTGCAGCGACGGCATCGCATGGCCTGGCGCGAACGTGACAAACAGCACACCGGCGGTGGCGAGCGCGGCGGCCAGCCAGTCGCGCGGCGTCTGCCGCTCGCGCAGCACGACGGCCGCGATCAACGTCGACATGGCCGGCAGCGTGCCGAGCATCACACCCGCATCGAGCGGCGACGACAGCTTCGTCCCGCTGATCAGCAGCACCGTATAGCCGACGCCGCCAGCCGCCGCCTGGATGACGAGCAGCACGGCATCGCGTGCGCAAATGCGCGGCCAGCGCATGCGCTGCGCGCGCATCAGCGCGAACAGCAGCGGAGTCGCGATCAGGAAGCGCAGCGCGGTGGCCGCGAATGGCGGCAGGCCGCCGGCCGCGAGACGGCTCGCGATGACGGTGCTGCCGACGCCCGCCATCGCGGCGGCGAGATAGAGATAACCAATCAGTCGTGTCTTCATGCGCCGCATCGTCGCGTACCGGGCACGGGGCGTCTTGAACGAAATTGCAGCAGAGGGAGGCGTTGAATACGGTGCGCCGTCGACATGTCCGGACGCAATGGGGCGCGGCTCACGTTGAGCGGCAACCGCCTGCGAATGCAGTGCGCCCGACGGCCTCGCGCTGCGCGCGCGACGGCGCGACTTAACCCGCCTGCGTGAACCGCCCCGGCGTGATCCCGAACTGGCGCGCGAACGCGCGCGTCAGGTGGCTCTGATCGGCGAAGCCGGCTTCAGCCGCGGCATCGGCGATCGGCAAACCGCTGGCCAGCAACGCGCGCGCGAGCCGCGTGCGCGACTGAACCAGATAGGCATGCGGCGTGATGCCGAGCTCGCGCGCGAAGCCGCGCAGCAACTGGAAGCGGCTGACGCCGCTCAGGTCGGCCAGCTCGGCGAGCGACACGGGTGCGGCCGGCGCCGCGTCGAGCCGCTCGCGGGCGACGCGGACCGCCGGTGCGACGCCGGCCGCCGGCAGCGTGCGGTTTGCGTGCCGGGCGAGCAAACCGGCGACGAGCATCACGAGCGCTTCGTCGCGGGCCAGCGGCTGGGTTTCGCCTGCGACGATGCGCGCATGCAGCCGGCCGACGGCGGCCGCGAGGCGCGCGTCGCGCACGGCCGGATGCGCGAGCTCGATGCCGCCGACGCCTTCTTCCGCCGCGACGCCCGCGACCAGCGCGGGCGCGAGGTACAGCATCCGCCAGCGCCGGCCGGTGCCGGCCTCGAGCGGCGAACCGTCGTGCATCTCGCCCGGGTTGACCATGATCGTGTCGCCCGCCAGCGCGTCGACCTGCCCGCGGCCGCTCCACGACCGGTGCGCACCGCTGACGATCACGCCGACGCCGAATTCGTCGTGCGCGTGGCGCGGAAACGCGCGATCGGATTCGAGGCTGATCGCTTCGATGCCTTCGCCGGTGCGTCGGTAGTGGGTGACACGGTGCATGTGCGCTCCTCGCGCCGGTGGCGGCGCGGATCACGTGCACTTTAGCGCGTTCCGGCGCCGCGCGCCCTTCATCCGTTTGGCGGATACCGCACGGCGCGCGCAGCCAGCACCATGTGCACATGAGCAGCGTACACGGCCCGCCGGGCCTGAAGCTGCGCGGGAGAGGGCAGGTGGAACGACAGGATCCGGTATTCATTCAGGTGGGTGCGCTCGCGGACGGCTTCGCGCCGGACGCGAACGTCCTCGCTCCCGTCGACGCACTCGTCGGGCGGACGCTGACGCTCGACGACGCATCGGGCGCGTGGCGTATCTATACGTTCGAGCCGGGCGCGCTGCAGTGGCGCGATGCGGCGACCGGTACGAACGGCCGCGCGGCGTGCCGCGTGACGCGGCTACGCGACGGGCTGTACTTCGTCGACTACATCGATGCGACCGCTCGGGCGACGTCGGTGAGCCTCGTGATCGATCTCGACACCGGTGTGTGGACGGCGGTCGTCGGTACGCTGCCGACGGAAGCGGACACGCGCATCGATGCATTCACGCGCGTCGCGCACGGGCTGCCGCTGACGGCCGTCGATGCGCAATTCCGACACGGTACGCTGGGCGGCCACGCCCGGCCGGGGCCGCTGCATGCGCCCACGCGCGAGCTGATCGGCAAGCGGACGATGTACCGCTACAGCCCGACCGAATGCTACGAGCACATCTACCTGAACGAGAATTTCTACGCGTGGCAGTGCCTGCAGGGCGTCGAAGGCGGGCTGGCCGATGTCGACCGCTGTCATTACTTCAGGATTGCAGACGCGCTTTACTTGTTCGTGTGGCGTGAGAAGGTGGTGCCGACGCTCGGCGTCGTGCTGATCGACTTCGCGCAGCGCAAGACCGACGGCAAGATCTTCGGCTATCAGGGCAGCGATTTCGGCACGTTGTCGAATTTCCAGATCGGCGCATACGCGCAGGTGCTGAACGAAACCGTGCATCCGCTCGGCGACGAGGCGCGGCGATGACTGCCGTGCTCGGCAGCGGCCGCTTGCGTGCGGATTTCGGCGGCCGCGTCGTGCTCGTCACGGGCGCCGCGCAAGGGATCGGCGCGGCGATCGCGCGCCGTTTCGCGGAATCCGATGCGTTCGTCGCGGTCGCCGACCTGAACGGCGATGCGGCCGCCGCGCAGGCCGCCGCGCTGGCCGGCGCGGGCGGCGACGCACGCGCGTACCGGGTCGATGCCGCGAGCCGGGCCGAACTGGATGCGCTCGTCGCGGCAGTCGAGCGCGACGGCGGCCGGCTCGATGTCGTCATCCACAATGCCGCGTATTTTCCGTTGACGCCATTCGCGCAGATCGACGAGCCGACGCTCGAGCGGACGCTGTCGGTCAACCTGTCGGCGCTGTTCTGGCTTGCGCAGGCCGCGTTGCCGGCATTCGAGCGCGCGGGGGCCGGGCGGCTGCTCGTCACGTCGTCGGTGACGGGGCCGCGCGTCGCGTATCCGGGGCTCGCGCATTACGCGGCGTCGAAGGCCGGCGTGAACGGCTTCATTCGGGCGGCGGCGCTGGAGCTCGCGCGCCGCAACGTGACGGTCAACGGCGTCGAACCGGGGATGATCCGCACGCCGGCGGCCGGCAATCTCGGCGACGCGTCGGTCGCGGCGCAGATCGCGCGCGACATTCCGCTGGCACGGACGGGCGAGCCGGAGGATATCGCGAACGCGATGCTGTTTCTCGCGTCGGCCGACGCGGCGTACATCACCGGGCAGACGATCGTCGTCGACGGCGGCGCGACGTTGCCGGAGAGCGGGGCGGTGCTGGGAGACGGGTAGCGGTGAGCCAGCGAGGGCGGCTGCGGCGGCGGCCGCGGGCCGTGCGGGCATAGGCGGGCATTTGCGGGCATAGGCCGGCCCACGCCATGGGGCCGCGCCGCACGCGACCGCCGCGACTACAGCCAGCCGTTGCGGATGAATTCGACGATCGAATAGCGACGATGCTCGAGATCGTGCTGCCGCACGGCCTCGACGATCCGCGATACGCCATCCGCATAGGGCGTATCGCCGGATACGCGCGATTCGAACTGGAGGCTGCAGGCGCCATCGTCGATGCGTATCCGGTGAACCGCATGGCGGCCGAGCTGATCGTCCGGGATGCCGAATTCGCTGCGCTGCGCCGCCGGGTCGCGCACGGAGCGGATGGCTTCCGGCCGCACGCCGAGCGACCGGGCGATGCCGACGGCCGTACCGGGGACGGACGTCTTGCCGGCCTGATGCGACTCGGTCACGCTGATCTCGCAGTCGCGGAACAGGTGGCCGCTGGTTTCCAGCATGCTCATGAACTTGAGCATCAGGATGTTCGTGTTCGGACACAGCACGACCGGAAAGCCGTACGTCCCGGTTTCGAGGTCGGAGCCGGTCGACAACTCGACGAGCGGCGACGCGGTGGCCTGGCAGAACGCGATCGCCGCGGCGAGTTCGCGGCCGGAACCGGCATGGACGACGATCGAGCGCGCATCGGTTCGCGTGCTGTCCGACCACGGCATCACGCGACAGGTGGACGGGTCGAGCTTGTGCGAGCCGAGCAACTCGTTGGCGAGCTTGCCGGTTCCGATGACGAGTACTTGCATGGGATGGACGGGTTGAGGTTCGGGATGCGAGGCGACGATGGCGCGGGCCGGGAGCAGGCCAGCCCGGCCGCCTTGCCACGCGCCATGGGTGCCGGACATCGCGCATTATGCCCGGCCGACCGACCGCGTGCTCGTCGACTCGCGCAGGCATCGCACCGTCTCGCGACGGATGGGCCGCGATCTGTTTCGCGATGCCGCCGCCGAATCGCCGCCAGCTTCCCGTCGACCTTTCGCCGAGTTCCCTCCCTCCCGGCCAGCCGCGGTCCACCGACGGACGAACCGCGCGACCGCATCCTCATCCCGTGCGCACGAACGCGTGAACGGCGCTACGCTGTCGGCATTTCATCCCATCACCCTCGATCCAGGAGAACACATCGATGGAACACGACCTGAAAGGCAAGGCAGTCGCGATTACCGGCGGCTTCGGTCATCTGGGCGTCGCGACGGCCGCGTGGCTCGGCGAGCGCGGCGCACGCGTCGCGCTGATCGGCCGCGGCGCGGCTCCGGCAGCGCAGGCGCTACCCGGCGTGCCGGCCGATGCGCTGCGCGTCGGCGGCATCGATCTCGTCGATCCGCAGGCCGCCGTGCAGGCGCTCGACACGGTCAACCGCGAATTCGGCCGGGTCGACGCGCTGCTGAACATCGCGGGCGCATTCGTGTGGCAGACGATCGCCGACGGCGATGCCGCCACGTGGGACCGCATGTACGAACTGAACGTGAAGACGGCGCTGAACGCGTCGAAGGCCGCGCTGCCGTACCTGGTCGCGAGCCAGGCCGGTCGCATCGTCAACATCGGCGCGGGCGCGGCGTTCAAGGCCGGCGCGGGAATGGGCGCGTATGCGGCCGCGAAGGCGGGCGTCGCGCGGCTCACCGAGGCGTTGGCGGCGGAACTGCTCGATCGCGGCGTGACCGTGAACGCGCTGCTGCCGAGCATCATCGACACGCCGCCGAACCGCAAGGACATGCCCGACGGCGACTTCTCGCGCTGGGTCCGGCCCGAACAGCTTGCGGCGACGATCGGATTCCTGCTGTCGGCCGACGCGCAGGCGATCACCGGTGCGTCGATTCCGGTGAGCGGCCGCGTCGCGTAGTGCGCCGGGGGCAAGGCTCGCCGGGGCCGGCCGTGCGTACAATGTCGCACCGGATTGCGACCCGGACCCGAGACCGAACCCGACACCATGACTCAGCCCACCATCCTGATCGTCGAAGACGAACAGGCGATCGCGGACACGATCGTCTATGCCCTCGGCACCGACGGCATGCAGACCGTCCACTGCACGCTCGGGCTGGCGGCGCTCGACCGCCTGCGCGACACGCGTGTGGATCTCGTGGTGCTCGACGTCGGCTTGCCGGACCTCAGCGGCTTCGAGGTATGCCGGCGGCTGCGCACGTTCACCGATATTCCGGTGATTTTCCTGACCGCGCGGCACGACGAGATCGACCGGATCGTCGGGCTCGAGATCGGCGCCGACGATTACGTCGTCAAGCCGTTTTCGCCGCGCGAGCTGGCCGCACGGGTGCGCGTGATCCTGCGCCGCTTCCGCCGGGCGGCCACACCGGAGCCGGCGCCAGCATCGTCGCCCGCGGAGGCGCCAGCACCGGTCGCCGCCGGCTTCACGCTCGATGCCGACGGCGCGCGCGTGGCGTGGCTCGGCCACGCGCTGGACCTCACGCGCTACGAATTCGGGCTCCTGGCGCTGCTGGTCCGGCATCCGGGCCGCATCTACTCGCGCGAGCAATTGATGGATCTCGTGTGGCACGAGGCGCTCGAATCGGCCGACCGCACGGTCGACACGCACATCAAGACGCTGCGCGCCAAGCTGCGCGCGATCGATCCCGAGCGCGACCCGATCCGCACGCATCGCGGGATGGGTTATTCGCTGCAACCGTAACGACCGGCACCGCCCATGCATATCGGCCTGCGCATCTTCTTCGGCTTTTTCCTGATCGTCGGCCTGGCCGCGCTGATCACGCTGCGCGTGTTCGTGCAGGAGGTGAAGCCCGGCGTGCGCGAAGCGATGGAGGACACGCTCGTCGATACCGCGCAGGTGCTGGCGACGCTGGCGGCCGACGACATGGCGAACGGGCGCATTGCCGACGGCACATTCGCGCGGCAGCTCGGGAAGCTGCACGAGCGCCCGGTCAGCGCGAACGTGTGGGGCATCCAGAAGAACGCTATCGGCTACCGTCTCTACATCACCGACGCGCACGGCATCGTCCGCTACGATTCGTCCGGCAGCGCGGTCGGGCAGGACTATTCGCGCTGGAACGACGTGTACCGGACGCTGCGCGGCGAATACGGCGCGCGCAGCACGCGCAGCGATCCGAACGACGACAGCAGCACCGTGATGCACGTGGCGGCGCCGATCCGGCGCGGCAACGAGATCATCGGCGTGCTGACGATCGCGAAGCCGAACCAGACGGTCGCGCCGTTCATCGCGCGCAGCCAGCGCAAGATCATGCTGTACGGCGCGTTGCTGATGGGCGGCGCGATCCTGATCGGCGCCGCGTGCACGTGGTGGCTGGTGCTCGGGTTGCGGCGCCTGCAGCGCTATGCGCGAGCGATCGCGGCCGGCGAGCGCGCGTCGATGCCGCTGCAGGGCGCGAACGAGCTGGCCGAACTCGGACGCGCGGTCGAAAGCATGCATCAGCGGCTGGAAGACCGGCAGTACGTCGAAACCTACATCCACACGCTCACGCACGAGATGAAGAGCCCGCTGGCCGCGATCAGCGGCGCGGCCGAGCTGTTGCAGGAAGACATGCCGGTCGCGAACCGCCGCCGCTTCACCGAGAACATCCGCCGCCAGGCCGGCCGTCTCGAACAGATGATCCGCAAGCTGCTCGCGCTGGCCGAGGTCGAGCAGAAGCAGCGGCTGTCGGTGCACGAGCCGGTCGCGCTGCGGCCGGTGCTCGAACAACTCGTCGACGATATCGAACCGCGCGCGCGGCAGCGCGGCGTGAGCCTGCGGATCGACGCGAACGATGCGGCTGATGGGGCCGATGCGCCGGTCGTCGACGGCGATCCGTTCCTGCTGCGGCAGGCGCTCGGCAACCTGCTCGACAACGCGCTGGATTTCGCGCCGCAAGGCAGCATGATCCGGATCGCGCTCGAGCGGCAGCCGGCGGGCAGGGCGCACGTCGCGGTCGTGCGCGTCGCCGACGACGGCCCCGGCGTGCCCGACTATGCGCTGTCGCGCGTGTTCGAACGCTTCTATTCGCTGCCGCGTCCCGATGGGCAGGATCGCAGCACGGGCCTCGGGCTGTGTTTCGTCCGCGAGGTCGCGATGCTGCACCACGGCCAGGTCGCGCTCGCGAACCGTGCGGAAGGCGGCGCGTGCGCGACGCTCACGCTGCCGTCGGCCGGCTGACCGCGCGCTTCACGTTCGCCACACATTCGCTTCACGCCGGCTTCAATCGCCCTTCACCGGGGCCGCGCATGCTGACCGTACCTTCCACTCCGGTACCTGCCAGCAATGAATCGAGTCCTGTTGTTCAAGTCCATGATCACCGCGTTTCTCGCGCTGGCGATCCTGATCCCGCTGCAGATGGTCCAGAGCATCGTGCGGGAACGCGCCGACTATCGGCAGAACGCGCTGCAGAGCATCTGGGCGAGCTACGCGGGGCCGCAGATGGTGACGGGACCGGTGCTCGTCGTCCGTTACACGGAAGTCACGCGCGTGAGCGACGACGTGCGCGCCGGCGGCAAGGCGAAAACCAGCCTGAAAAGCGAGACGAAACGGCTGCTCGTGTTTCCGAAGACGCTGAACGTCGACGGCACGCTGTCGGTCAGCGTGCGCTATCGCGGCATCCACAAGGCGCTCGTGTACGGGCTCGACAGCCGGATGACGGGCACGCTGCCGCTGCCGGACCTGAAGAAGCTGCCGCAGGCCGACGGCCACGTGAGCTTCAAGATCGACGGCGCGTATGTCGCGCTCGGCATCGGCGACCTTCGCGGGTTGAAGGCGCAGCCCGACCTGCGCATCGGCGGCCAGCGGATCGACGTGGAGCAGGGCACGCGGCTCGAGAGCCTGCGCCAGGGCGTGCATGCGAACGTCGATCTCGCGGCGCTGGCGGACGCAAACGCAGGCGCGACGGTCGTGCCGTTCAGCATCGGCCTGCCGCTCGCGGGCGCCGAATCGGTCGCGTTCGCGCCGGTGGGCGACCAGAACGACTTCTCGCTGAAATCGACGTGGCCGCATCCGAGCTTCGGCGGCGAATTCCTGCCGGCCGACCGCACGATCGATGCGCGCGGCTTCGTCAGCAACTGGCACGTGACGTCGTTCAACACGAAGGCGCGCGAGCAAGTGGCGTCCGGCACCGGCGACGGCGAGATCGAGATGGCGTCGGTATCGGTGATCGAGCCCGTGAACGTCTATCTGCAGGCCGAACGCGCGACGAAATACGGCGCGTTGTTCGTGATGCTCACGTTCGCGAGCTTCTTCATGTACGAGCTCGTGAAGCGGCTGCGCATTCACCCGATCCAGTACACGCTGGTCGGCCTGTCGCTCGCGCTGTTCTTCCTGCTGCTGCTGAGCCTGTCCGAGCATATTGCGTTCGGCTATGCGTATCTCGCGGCGAGCGGCGCATGCATCGGGCTGCTCGGCTTCTACCTGTCGTTCGTGCTGCACAGCGTGAAGCGCGGTGCGGTGTTCACGGCGCTGCTCGCGGTGCTGTATGCCGCGCTCTACGGGCTGCTGCTGTCGGAAGACAACGCGCTGATGCTCGGTTCGCTGCTGCTGTTCGCGATCCTCGCCGGCATCATGACGCTCACGCGCCGCGTCGACTGGTATTCGCTCGGTGCCGCGTGGCAGCCGCTGGCCGACAAGCCGGCGGCGGTGAAGCCGGGCGCGCCGGCGAAGTAGGCGAGCAAGCGGGCGGGCTCGGCGATCGCGCAGTGACGGACGCGTTCATCGTCGACCCGCCCGGCTTGCCGAAAGCGGCGGCGGCCCGGATCGCCCTATACTGACCGCTCCACATTACCGGACCACGCCGTGCCGAACCAAGCTTCCGGAGATCCGTCCATCGACGATCCCCGTCCGACTCCGCCCGTACAACCCGAACTGGAAGACTGCTGCAACAGCGGTTGCTCGCCGTGCGTCTTCGACCTGTACGACGAAGCGCTCGCGCGCTATCGCGTCGAACTGGCCGAATGGGAGGCGCGGCAGGCGCAGCGCGAGCATCGCAAATAAAGCGGATGCCGACGAGCGGCCATGCGCTGCATGCACCGCGTCTGTTGTCGGCGTTGGACTGCCGAGGCCCATTCCGTCCCGCGTCGTCTGTCACGCGTCGTCTGTCACGCATCCGCATGCAACCGCCGATGCAATGGCCCGAGCGCCATCGACAATGCAATGCAGACCACCAACACGATCGTCAGCGTGAACATCGATGCCCTGAACCCCTGCACGTAGTCGAGCGCGGCCGGATGCGCGCCGAGCCGCGCGAAGAACACGCCGCCGATCGTCGCGGCGCCGACCGCCGCGCCGATCTGCAGCATCGCGCTGACCATTCCCGACGCGACTCCCGCGCGGGCCGCATCGACTTCCGCGAGCACGATCCGCACGACCGACGGCAGCACGAGCCCTTGCCCGATGCCGATCGCCGCGATGCCCGCATAGAAGCCGGGCCCCGGCGCGCCGTCGCGGGCGAGCGCGGCGGCGATCGCGACGCCGGCGGCGAGCATCGCGAAGCCGAGCGTGAGCACGCGATACCCGCCGAAGCGGGCGACGAGGCGCGTCGTCAGCAGCGGGCTCGCGAGGAAGCCGAGCCCGAGCGGCAGGATCGCGAACCCGGACGCGAGCGGCGACCAGTTCAGGCAGCCCTGCAGATAGATCCCGTAGCTCAGGAAAAACGCGCTCAGCGTGTAGAACAGGAACGCGAGCAGGAGCCCCAGCGCGACGACCGGGTTGCGGAACAGCCGCACGTCGAGCAGCGGATCGTGGCCGCGCGCGAGCCGGCGCGCTTCGACCGCCAGCAGCGCGCCGAGCATCGGCAGCGCGCCGACGCCGCACGCGATCATCCACAGCGGCCAGCCGGCTTCCCGACCGTGCGTGAGCGGGTACACGATCATCAGCAGGAACAGCGACATCAGCACCGTGCCCGGCACGTCGATGCGCTGGCCGCGCGGCGCGCGGTTTTCCGGGATGAAGCGCCAGCTGCCGATCAGCGCCAGGATGCCGATCGGCAGATTGACGAGAAAGATCGCGCGCCAGCCGAGCCCGAACGGATGCAGGCTGATCAGCGCGCCGCCGCCGAGCTGGCCGATCACGGCCGCGAGGCCGAACGCGAACCCGTAGAAGCCCATCACGCGCACCTGTTCCTGCGGGCTGAACACGCTGCGGATCGTCGCGAGCACCTGCGGCGCGAGGATCGCGGCGAACAGGCCCTGCAGCACGCGGCCGCCGACGAGCACCGTGCCGTTGCCGGCGAGCCCGCACAGCGTCGACGCGAGCACGAAGCCGGCCATGCCGATCATGAACATGCGCTTGCGTCCGTACAGGTCGCCGAGACGCCCGCCGGTGATCTGCACGACCGCATTCGCGCACGCATAGGCCGACACGACGAGCTGCAACTCGGCCTGGCGTGCGCCGATGCCGTCGCGAATGGCGGGCAGCGCGAGATTCACGATGAAGTAGTCGAGCGGCGGCAGAATGGCGCCGACCAGCAGGACCACGAGCGCCCAGCCGTGATGGCTGCGCGGCGTCGCCGCGGCAGCCGCGCCGGCCGGCGCGCAGGGGGCGAGGGTGTTGTTCGTCATGATGAAAGCAGATCCAAAGAATGAGGGCCCGATAGGCGATCGACGCAAGCAGGCCGTTGACTCCCTATTCTGGCCATCGCCCATGATTCGGAAAAGCGGGAAAGAGTGGTAGCATCCATCGGGTTAATCGATGGATAAGGAATGACGATGCGCGGTTTCGATCTGGACCAGTTGCGTACTTTCGCGGCGGTCGCGGACGCCGGCAGCCTGACGGCCGCCGCGCCGCGGCTGCACCTGTCGCAATCGACGGTCAGCGAGCAGGTGCGCAAGCTCGAATCGCGCGCCGGCGTGCCGCTGTTCGTGCGCAGCAAGCGCGGCGTCGAGCCGACGCCCGCCGGCTCGCGGCTGCTGCAGCACGCGCGGCGCATCGTCGCGCTGAACGAGGCGGCGTTCGACGAGTTGCGCGGGCAGGCGATCAAGGGTGAGTTGCGCGTCGCGATCACCGACTACTACCGCACGAATGAAGTGGCGGGCATGCTGGCGCGGCTGCGCGAGTGCTACCCGCAGTTGAGCCTGCACGTGAGCGCGATGAAGAGCGCGGAGATCGAAGCGGCGCACGCGCGCGGGCAGATCGATCTCGGCGTCGTGATGAACATGTCGAGCGGGCCGTTCCGGCCGGCGTCGGCCGACACGCGCTGGGTGCTGCGGCGCGAACCGCTGTCGTGGGTCGCGTCGCCCGCGCTCGCCGAGCAGTTGCCCGAGCCGCTGCCGCTGGTGCTGCTGCCGGACGACTGCATGATGCATCAGGTCGCGGTGCGTTCGCTCGACGAGCAGCACACGCCGTACGTGCTCGTGCACAGCGCGTCGGGTGTCGCGGGGTTGCAGTCGATGCTCGCGGCGGGGCTCGGGGTCGGCTGCCTGTGCGCGTCGGCGATCGGCGACGGCCTGATGCGGCTCGGCACCAAATACCGGCTGCCGCCGCTGCCTGACGCGGTGTTTTCGCTGACGCCGCCGCTGCCGGGCGAGCGCGAGACCGTCACCCAGGCGCGCGAGGTGCTGTCGCGTCAACTGCTGATGTAAAACCATGCCGCGCGACACGCGGCGGCGCGTAATCGAGAGGCGCGTCAGGGGGCACAGGCATGAACGACGAACTGAAGAGCGAAATGGCCGCGAAGCTGCAGGACGCGCTGGAGCGCGTGGTCGACGAACGTTCGCTGATCCACTTCCTGCGCGTGCTCGGCCATGACTGGCACACGGAGCGGCAGCTCGAGGCCGACGCGCCGTTGTCGCCGTATGCCCACGCGGCGCTCGGCTGGGAAAACCGGTCGATCGGCGAATACCTCGAAGCGATGATCGACTGGGCCGAGGCGTCGGAAGAGGGGCTGCGCTTCTATGACGTGCCCGACAATCCTTGGCGGCGGATCGCCGACATCCTGTTCGCCGGGAAAATCTACGAATAGCGCGGCCGCGCGATTCGCGCCCACCGCTTTCTACTCGGTGACCTCACCGTCCGCATACGCACGCAGCCCATTGGCCAGTGCATCGAACACGGCGCGGCAGCGCGGGCTCGTCCGCAGGTCTTCGTGCATCACGACCCAGGTTTCCAGCCGCATCGCGGGGCCGTCGGGCAGCACGCGCACGAGCCGCGCGTCGCGTTTCGCGAGCGCCGTCTGGCAGAAGCCGATCCCGTAGCCGGCACGGATCATCGCGAGCTGCGCGAGGTTGCTGTCGGTGCGCAGCGCGAACGCATCGCGCTTCCACAGCGGCATGCCGCGCCCGGCCGAGCGGATGAACGGCGTGACCGTATCGAAGCCGATCAGCGCGTGATGCGCGAGCGCGTCGGTCGTCGCGGGCGCGCCGTGGTGCGCCAGGTAATCGTCGCGCGCATACAGCCCGACCTCGATTGCGCCGACGCGCCGCGCGACGAGCGCGTCCTGCGCGGGCGGCGCCATCCGGACCGCGATGTCGGCCTCGCGCTTCAGCACGTCCTGGATGCGGTCGGTCGGCACCAGTTCGATCACGAGTCCCGGATGGTCGCGCCGGAGCTGCGCGAGCATCGGCGGCAGCACCTCGACGGCGATCACGTCGCTGGCCGAGATCCGTACGATGCCGCGCACGCCGGCGCCGTGGCTGGCCGCCGCGCGCTCGAACGCCGCCGCCGCGCTGCGCAGCGCCTCCGCATGGCCGCGCAGCGCGAGCGCGGCCTCGGTCGGCAGCAGGCCGGTCGGCGAACGCGTGAACAGCGTCTGGCCGAACGCGGCTTCGAGCGCCGCGACATGGCGGCCGGCCGTCGGCTGCGTGATGCCGAGCGCGCGCGCCGCGCCGGACAGCGAGCCTTCCGTCAGGACCGCGAGGAAGGTGCGGTAGCGTTCCCAGTTCAGATCGGTGGCCATGCATAAATGTATAGCTGATCCGATAGGTTCGGCAATTCCTTGATAGCGACCGGCGCGTCAGAATGCGTGTCGTGATGGCGCCATTCAAGGAGAGCGGCAATGTTGGCAAACGCAGGCGGGACGCAACGGCAGGCACTCGTGCTGGGCGCGAGCGGCGGGATCGGCGGGGAAGTCGCGCGGCAGTTGCGCGACGCGGGCTGGCAGGTGCGGGCGCTCAAGCGCGGGCTCGATGCCGAGGTCGTGGAGCGCGACGGCATCGCGTGGGTGCGCGGCGACGCGCTGGATCGCGCTGCGGTGGTGTGCGCGGCGCGCGGCTGCAGCGTGATCGTGCATGCGGTGAACCCGCCCGGATACCGGAACTGGGCCACGCAGGTGCTGCCGATGATCGACAACACAATCGCGGCGGCCCGGGCCGCGCAGGCCACCGTCGTGCTGCCGGGCACGGTCTACAACTTCGGCGCCGATGCGTTTCCGGTGCTGAGGGAAGATGCGCCGCAGCATCCGGCGACGCGCAAGGGCGCGATCCGCGTCGAACTGGAGCGCCGGCTGCAGGACGCCAGCGTGCACGGCGTGCGTTCGATCGTCGTGCGTGCCGGTGATTTCTTCGGACCGCAGCTCGGCAACAGCTGGTTTTCGCAGGGGCTGATCAAGCCGGGGCGGCCCGTTTCGGCCATCAGCGTGCCGAGCCGCGGTGTCGGCCATCAATGGTCGTATGTGCCGGACGTGGCGCGCACGATGCTCGAGCTGATCGAGCGGCGCGAGACGCTGGAGCCGTTCGCGCGTTTTCATCTGGGCGGGCATTGGGATGAAGACGGCATGCAGATGGCGCTGGCCGTGCAACGCGTCGCGCAGCGGCACGGCATGCGGCCGGCGCTGCGCGATTTCCCGTGGTGGCTCGTGTACGTGGCTGCGCCGTTCGTCACGACGCTGCGCGAATTGCTCGAGATGCGTTACCTGTGGCGCGAACCGATCCGGATGGACAACGCGCGCGTGACCGCGGTGCTCGGCCGCGAGCCGGTCACGCCGCTCGATACGGCGGTGGAGGCGACGCTGGCGGGGCTCGGGTGTCTCGGGTGAGCAACGGCGGGTAGCACGGGTTTCGTCCGGGCACGGAAACACGTCACGGCGAACCGAAGAAGCCCGGGGTCACAATTCTCCACATACCCGCGTGCGTCCGATGCGCATCATGTCAGTCGACACCGATAAGGTGAAAACGGGGGCGAGATGTTGCATTTCGGCTGGAAAGCGTCGGTTGCGGGAGCAATCATGTTCACTTTGAGCGGGTGTACCAACCTGGCAGGTGTGCTGTACTGCGGCAACTCACAGTTCAACTTCCCGGACTACCACTGCTTTGAGTCGTACAGGTAGGAACAGGCGCGACGACTGACGGCCGTCGTGCCCGCGTCCCGTGCGGTTTTCCGTTCGCGGTCAAGCCACGACCGGCAATACCTCGACCGCATACCGATGCGTGAGGCTGCGTCCGAGCACCGGATCGTGCAGTTCCATCTCGAACGCATCGCCGTCGCCCATCGCCGCGATCGCGCCATGCACGGGGACGGTCCCGCCATACATCGCGCAGCGCGCGGGCATCGTGCGGCGATCGTCGAACCGATGCCACAGCGCGTCGGGCGCGAGCAGGCCGCTGACCGCGCCGTGCTGGTATGCGCGCCGCTCGCCGTCGCGCGCGATCAGCCACGAACGCAGCTCGAGCGCATCCCAGTGATCGGCGACATCCGCATGACGCCACGCGTCGCGGCCGAGCGGCTTCGCGCACACCTGCTTCGACACGGCGACGCCGTACGCTTCGACTTCGCGATCCGTGTGATCGGAGCCGATCGTGACCAGCGTGCCGGCCGGGCTGTCCACCAGCACGCATTCGATCTCGCCGCCCGAGCGCGCGCCGAGCACGCCGATCGACGGCGCCTGCGTGAGCAGTGCGGACGACACGCGATAGAAGCACGGCGTGGTCGACGGCGGCGCGACGCCGAGCGCCGCGAGTTCGTCGATGTGCGCCTGGATCGCGGCCGGGTCGCGACCGGCCCAGCCGGCGATCACGACGCGTTCGATGTCGACGTCGACGGCGGCCGGCGCACCTTGCAGGGAAATCACGTTGAACGACAGGGTTGGCATGCGGTTATCCGTTTGAAGTGCGAAGGAATGACTGGGGCTGGCGGCGACGCTCAATCCTCGAGCGGCCGGTGCGCGGTCTCGCGCGCGGCGACGAGCGCGATCGACGTGACGACGAGCGCGGCGGTGACGTACAGCGACACGGCCGTCGTCGTGCCCGTCTGCCGGAACAGCGCGGCGATCACGAGCGGCGCGAAGCCGCCGCCGACGATGCCGGCGAGCGTGTACGCGAGCGACGAGCCCGCATAGCGCACGCGCGTCGGGAACTGTTCGGTCACGAACGCGCCCTGCGGGCCGTACATCACCGCATGGATCACGAGGCCGATCGCGACGGCCGCGACGATCGCCACGGGGCGCGCGGAATCGAGCAGCGTGAAAAACACGAACGCCCACACGATCCCGGCCATTGCGCCGGCGAGATACACGGGGCGGCGGCCGAAACGGTCCGACAGCGCACCGAAGAACGGCACCGCGAGCGCGTTGCACGCCGTGCCGATCATCACGGCCGTCAGCGCGACGGGGCGCGACAGGTGCAGCACGGTCGTCACGTAGGTCAGCGTGAACACGACGATCAGCGCATACAGCACGTCCGAGCCGATTCGCGAGCCGCCCGCGATCAGCAGGCGCTTCCAGTGGTACTTCAGCACGTCGGCGACGGGCACTTCGGCGGTCGCGTGCGATTCGGCGAGCTGCTCGAACTGCGGCGTTTCGTCGACGCCGCGACGCACCCAGAAGCCGAACGCGACGAGCAGCGCGCTGGCCGCGAACGGCACGCGCCAGCCCCATGACAGGAAATTGTCGGACGTGGTCGACAGCGTGACGAGCGCGATGCAGCCGGTGCCGAGCAGCGTGCCGAACGATGGGCCGATCTGCGTCCACGACGCGGACAGCCCGCGTCGTTTCTGGTCGCCGTGCTCGACCGACAGCAGCACCGCGCCGGCCCATTCGCCGCCGAGCGCGACGCCCTGCACGAAACGCAGCGCGACGAGCAGGATCGGGCTCAGGATGCCGGCCTGCGCATAGGTCGGCAGCGCGCCCATCAGCGCGGTCGTCACGCCCATCAGCACGAGCGTGAGCATCAGCACCGCGCGGCGGCCGATGCGGTCGCCGAGGTTGCCGAACACGAAGCCGCCGAGCGGGCGCGACACGTAGCCGACCGCATAGGTCGAGAACGCGAGGATCGTGCCGGCCAGCGGATCGACCGACGGGAAGAACAGGTGGTTGAAAACGAGCGCGGCGAGCGTGTTGTAGATCGTGAAGTCGTACCACTCGAGCGACGTGCCGATCATGCTCGCGGTCGCGAGTCGGCTGTTGCGGACACGGCGGGGCGCGTGGGCGGCGGGCTGGGCGAGAGTGCTCATGGTATCGGGCAGGTCGTGACGGGTGACGGGGTGAAGCGCGAGGCCGGCGTGGGCGTTGGCGTCGAGCGTTCAGGCTGGCAGCGCGGCAGCGGCGGCCGGTTCGATTTCGCGTCGCCGCGCGGGCACCGGTGCGGCGGCGCGCCACAGCAGGTCGAAGGTGCGCACGTCGTCGTGTGCGGCGAGCGTGGCGGCCACGCGGCGCGTGGCGGCTGCGTCGCTGCCTTCGATCAGCACCAGCGCATCGGCGGCAGGACGGGCGGCTGCCGCGGCGCCGATCGGCGCGGACAGCTCCGGTGACGTGCGGAAGAGCCGCGCGGCATGGATGCCCGGTTCTTGCAGCGCAGCGTCGAAACGCTCGCGCAGTTGCGGCACGTCGATGCGATCCGGCGGCAGCACGAACAGCGCGAGATGCGCGCCTTCGCCGTCGCCGGCCTCGATCGTCAGCTCGCCGACGCGCCGCTGCGTGCCCGTCATGCGTTCGAAGTTCGCGAGCGACCACGCGGTCTGCTGCGTGAATGCGCGCCGGTACGCATCGCCGTGGAACACGTCGAGCGCGTCCGTCACATACAGCGCGAGGTATCGGCGCGGACCGCCGTCGGTCGCGCGAAACCGCCGCGCATGCGTGAAGCCGGGAATCGCGACACGCTCCTGCATGTGCTCGCGGTCGTACCACGCGTTGAAATCGGCTTCGTGCGCGGGGTCGATATCCGTCCAGACGCAGAGTTGGCCGTGCGGAAGGGAAAGGCGGGTCATCGCGGGGTTCCTCGTGACGGGGATGTCAGGAACCCCAGTGTCCCGAAGAGGGCCCGCGCCCGTCCAACAAGAAAACAAATTCGCGGTGAACAGGTTTTCTTATGAGCGGCGCGGAGGGCGTTTTGCGGCGGGCGCGGCAGACGAGGCGGCTTTCGTCGTGCGCTTCGGCCTCGTTTTCGCACGCGTAGTCGTCTTGGTCGCGGTTGCGCTGCGCGCGGGCGTTGCGTCGACGCGATCGGCGGCGGCCGGCTTCGCGAGGTTCGCGGCAGCCGCCGTCGCACGCGCGACTTCGCTCGCGAGTTCCGCGATGCGCGCGGCGACCGGCAGCCCCTGGCTGCGGTACGTCGCGACGAGCGGCAGCGCCGGGAATTCCGGTTCGACGTCGAGCAGTTCGAGCGTGCCTTCGTGCAGTTCGCGCCCGATGATCGCAGGCGGCAGCGCAGCCACGCCGAGCCCGTCGGCGACGAGGCGGATCATCGCGGCGACCGACGTGATGCAGTTGATGCTGGCCGGCCGTTCGACCGCCGCGAACAGCCGCTCGATCGTCGCGTGCGGCGCCGAGTGACGCGAGAAGCTGATGATCGGAAACCCGGCCAGGCGCGCGACGTCGAGCGGCTGGCCGCCGAGCCCGAGGCGCGGGCTCGCGGCCCAGCGCACCGGGAATTCGCCCAGCGGCAGGTTCGTGAAGTCCGGGCCCGGCACCGGATCGGTCTGCAGGATCAGGTCGACGCCGTCGGTGCTGAGCAGCCGGATCAGGTGCAGCGTCGTGTCGCTCGTGATCTCGACGTCGAGGCGCGGATAGCGTTCGCGCAGTTGCGCCATCAGCGCGGGGAACCAGCTGTGCACGATCGATTCGATCACGCCGATCCGGATCAGGCCGGCGTCGCTCGCCGCATCGATGTCGCGCCGCATTTCGCCGTCGAGCCGCACGATCCGCTCCGCGTAGGCCAGCATGCGCCGGCCCGCGGGCGTGAGCGTGGCCGAGCGCGTGTTGCGGTCGAACAGGCGCACGTCGAACGCTTCCTCGAGCGAGGCGATGCGGCTCGACACGGCGGCCTGCGTCGTGTGCAGTTTCTCGGCCGTGAGCCGGAAGTTTTCCAGCTTCGCGAGCCAGACGAAAGTTTCCAGAAACCGGATGTTCATCGAATCCCGAACGGTGAGGCGGTGCCGCGCCAGGCGGCGGATCGGGACGATGTTAATGGATTCGGAAGCGGGCAGGCACGCGTGACGCCTTCCGGTGGCGTCAAAGCCGGTCGAACGCGAGCGTCGGCACGTCGACGACCATCGCGCCGCCGTCCGCGACGAGCGTCGCGCCGGTCACGAACGACGCGTCCGGCGACGCCAGGAACGCGCAGACGGCCGCGATCTCGTCGGGATCGGCCGCGCGCCGCAGCGGCACGTCGGCGCTCACGCGGGCGTACGCATCGTCGAGCGAATCGCCGTGCGTGGCCATCAGCGGTTCCATTTCCGCATCGGCCATCGGCGTGCGGACCCAGCCCGGGCAGACGGCGTTCGCGCGCACGCCGTGCGGGCCGTAGTCGCGTGCGAGCGATCGTGCCAGCCCCAGCAGCGCGTGCTTGCCGACCGTGTAGCCGCATACGCCGGGCCCGGCCGCGAGCGCCGCGATCGACGCGACCAGCACGATATTGCCGCGCTGCACGATCAGGTCGGGCAGGCATGCGCGTGCGCTGACGAATGCGGTATCGAGGTTCGCGTGCATCGCGTCGCGCCATTGCGCGTCGTCGGTTTCGTCCGCGCGGCCGATGCCGTGGCCGCCCGCGCAGGCGACGAGCGCATCGACGCGGCCGAAGCGTTCGGCGATGCGCGGCAGGAAGCCGGCCCAGTCGGCGGGGCTGGCGGCGTCGCCGGCCAGCGCGAGGCCGCCCGTTTCCGCAGCCAGTGCGTCGAGCGGTGCCTGGCGGCGACCGATCAGCACGACGCGGTTGCCGCGGTGGGCGAAGCGGCGCGCGCACGCGGCGCCGATGCCGGTGCCTGCGCCGGTAATCGCGATCGTGCGGGGTGGCGGGTGCGTCATGTCGTTCTCCGGGAGGATGCGTTCCAGCCACTTTAGGCGGCGCCGGCGCGCACCGGTATCCGCCTAAAGGATGAACGCGGGTCGTCCGGACGGCCGAGCCCAGCCGGCCGAGGCCCATTTTGCAAAGGCTGACGATGTCCGCCGCCGAATCGCTCTATCCTCCACATTTTTGCGATAAGCCGCGAAAGCCCGGCAAAATAGCGTGAGCGGGCGCGTGCAACGACGCGCGGCGCGTCGGCGGTCGATTCCGTCGTACGAATGGTGCGGCCAGCAAGGGTGCGGCCAGCAAGGGTGCGGCCGGCAAGGGTGCGGCCGGCAAGGGCGCGGCAGGCAAGGGCGCGGCAGGCCGGATCGGTGCGACCGGGCGCCCGAAGCGCAGGTATCGCGTCCGCCGACGGCTCGTGTCGCCACGGCATATCGCCCGGTTGCGCGCTGGCGCGGCCGGACCATCGACAAGAACAGGGAGGGGCCGGCAATGAGGCTGGACGACGAAAGAGAAAGCGCCAACGTCGAGGATCGACGCGGCGGCGGCGGGTTCGGCGGTGGGCGCGCGACGATCGGCATCGGCACGATCGTGGTCGCGCTGGCCGCATCGTATTTCTTCGGGATCGACCCGCGCGTCGTGCTCGAAGGCGCGTCGGCGCTGCAGGGCAGGCAGCAGCAGGCGCAGCCCGCGCCGACCCAGCATCAGGGCGCGCCGGCGAACGATCCCGGCGCGGTGTTCACGCGCAAGGTGCTCGGCAATATCGAACGCACGTGGACGGGCGTGTTCAACACGCAACTGCATGCGCAGTACCAACCGCCGAAGCTCGTGATGTTCACGAACTCGACGCCGACCGCGTGCGGCACCGGCCAGACCGCGATGGGGCCGTTCTACTGCCCGGGCGACCGCAACGTGTATATCGATCTCGGCTTCTACGACGAACTGCGCAAGCGTTTCGGCGCGGGCGGCGATTTCGCGCAGGCCTACGTGATTGCGCACGAAGTCGGCCATCACGTGCAGAACCTGCTCGGCATCGCCGACAAGGTCGACGCCGCGCGCCGGCGGTCGAGCCAGTCGCGTGCGAATGCGCTGTCGGTACGGATGGAGCTGCAAGCCGACTGCTTTGCCGGCGTGTGGGCGAACAACGCGCAGCGCGCGAACCAGCGGCTGATGGAGCCGGGCGATTTCGAGCAGGGGCTGAAGGCCGCAGCCGCGATCGGCGACGACCGGCTGCAGCAGCAAGGGCAAGGCTACGTCGTGCCCGAAAGCTTCACGCATGGCACCAGCGAGCAGCGCGTGTACTGGCTGCGGCGCGGGATGGAGTCGGGCGAGGTGAGCGCCTGCGACACGTTCGCCGCGAACGCGCGCTGAACCGAGGCGCGCGCCCCTTCGCGCGCCCGTATCGTCCCGGTTGAACCGGCCGCCCTGGCCGGCCCGGGACGAATTGCCGATTTGTGCTCACCGGCGCTGTTCGGCGTCGGTACGCTGGCCCGGACGTCCAGATTCGATGCATTCGCGCGCCAGCCGATTCCCATGTCTACCTTGTCCGCCCCCACCGACCACGCTCCCGCCGATTGGCGACGCGCGTTGCGCGCATGCGTGGATGCATTCGACGCGTTCGCGAGCCCGTCGGCGATCGTGTTCTACCGGCTCGACCAGAGCGGCGAGCCGGCCGATTTCGAGCTGTTCGGGATGCCGGAATCGATGCACCGCACCTATGTCGCCCGCTACCGGATGCTCGATCCGCTGCATCCGTCGCGCTGCGCGGCGGGCGAATGCGCGGTCGTCACGCTCGCGTCTCAATTGCCTGACGAACGACGCGCCGCGTCCGCGTACTGGACCCGTTTTCTGCGACGGCACGACGTGGCCGACGTCGTCGAGATCTGGCTGCGCGACGACGCGGGCCGGACGGTCGGCGCGTTCTCGCTGCTGCGCTTCGGCATCGGCGATGCGAACGGCAACGGCACCGCACGACGGTTCGCGCCCGGCGAGATCGACGCGCTCGCGCGGCTGCAGCCGGTCGCCGAAGCCGCGCTGAGTCCGCTGCTGCGTGCGCGGCGCGGCATCCACCGGATCGATTGCGCGGAGCGGCTCACCTATCGCGAGGAACAAATCGCGCGACTCGTGCGCGACGGCCGCTCGAACAAGGAGATCGCGCGCGATCTCGCGCTCGGGCCGCCGACGATCAAGACGCACCTGATGCGGATGTACCGCAAGCTCGGCGTGTCGAATCGCACGGAGCTGGTCGGGGCGTTGTTCCTGTAATCGGGATCGCGCGGCACGCTGCGCGATCGTCTTGCCGATCACGCGCTGCCAATTTGCGCTCACCCGGCGTGATTCCTCGTCGATACAGTGGTCCGACGCCCGCGTGCCTCAGCGGCACGCGGTCCAGCCACGACAATCAACGAGACGCCCATGAGCAACACGAACTTCGTCGCCGTCAGCGACACCGTGCGCACCTTCGTTGCGCGCGACTTCGGCCTCTTCATCGACGGTGCCATGCAGCCCGCGCACGCGGCTGCCCGGCTCGACGTGTACGACCCCGCCACGGGCGAGCGGCTCGCGACCGTCGCCGATGCAGATGAACACGACGTCGACCGAGCGGTCGCCAGCGCGAAACACGCGTTCGACACGCGCGTGTGGAGCGGGCTGCGGCCGGCCGACCGCGAACGCATCCTGCTGAAACTCGCGGACCTGATCGAAGCCGACGCCGAAACGCTCGCGCAACTCGAAACACTGAACCAGGGCAAGTCGATTCACGTGTCGCGCGCGGTCGAAGTCGGCGCGAGCGTCGAATACGTGCGCTACATGGCCGGCTGGGCGACCAAGATCACCGGCCAGACGCTCGACGTGTCGATCCCGTTCCCGCCCGGCGCGCGCTATACGGCCTATACGCGCAAGGAGCCTGTCGGCGTGGTCGCCGCGATCGTGCCGTGGAATTTCCCGCTGATGATCGCGGTGTGGAAGCTGATTCCCGCGCTCGCGGCCGGCTGCACGATCGTGCTGAAGCCGTCGCCGGAAACGCCGCTCACCGCGCTGCGCCTCGCCGAACTCGTGCGTGAAGCCGGCGTGCCGCCCGGTGTGTTCAACGTGGTCACGGGCGGGCGCGTCTGCGGTTCGGCGCTCGCGAGCCACCCGTCGATCGCGAAGATCTCGTTCACGGGGTCGACCGCGACCGGCAAGCTGGTTGGCGCGGCGGCCGTGCAGAACATGACGCGCTTCTCGCTCGAACTCGGCGGCAAGAACCCGCTCGTGATGCTCGACGACGTCGACGTCGCGCAGGCGCTCGATGGCGTCGCCGCCGGCGCGTTCTTCAACCAGGGGCAGGTGTGCGCGGCCGCGTCGCGCATCTATGTGCATCGCAGCAAGTTCGCGCAACTCGCGGACGGCCTCGCCGGCGTCGCCCAGTCGATGAAGCTCGGTGCGGGCCTCGATACGACCGCGCAGATCAATCCGCTGGTATCCGCGCACCATCGCGACAAGGTCGTCCAGCATATCGAGGGCGCGCGCCGGGCGGGCCTCACGTTCCTCGCGGGCGGCACGCCGGCCGACGATTTGCCCGGCTACTACGTGAAGCCGGCCGTGATCGCCGATCCGCACCCGGACAGCGCGATCGTCCACGACGAGGTGTTCGGCCCGGTGATCGTCGTCGTGCCGTTCGACGACGCGGCCGATGCGATACGCCTCGCGAATGCGTCGCCGTACGGCCTCGCCGCGAGCATCTGGAGCAACGACCTGAAGCGCGTGATGAACCTCGTGCCGCGGATCGAGGCCGGCACCGTCTGGGTGAACTGCCATATCCCGCTCGATCCGTCGATGCCGTTCGGCGGCTACAAGCAATCGGGCATCGGCCGCGAATTCGGCCAGTACGCGATCGAAGGCTTCACCGAAACCAAATCCGTCTGCATCGCGCATTGACGCGCGGGCCCATCCAAAAACCGCAAAAACCGATCCGACAGTGGAGATTGCAATGAGCTACAACGAAGCGAAATTCTGGCATCCGATGCTGCACCCGAACGAAATGAAACAGCGCAAGCCGATCCGCATCGTGCGCGGCGACGGCTGCTACGTGTTCGACGAACAGGGGCGCAAGCTCGTCGACGGCGTCGCGGGCCTGTGGAACGTGAACGTCGGCCACAACCGCCAGGAAGTGAAGGACGCGATCGTGCGTCAGCTCGATGAGCTCGAATACTTCCAGCTGTTCGACGGCATCTCGCATCCGCGTGCGGAGGAGTTGTCGAAGAAGGTGATCGACATGCTCGAACCGGAAGGGATGCGCCGCGTGCTGTACAGCTCGGGCGGCTCCGATTCGATCGAGACCGCGCTGAAGATCGCGCGCCAGTACTGGAAGGTGCGCGGCCAGGCCGATCGCACGAAGTTCATCTCGCTGAAGCAGGGCTATCACGGCACGCATTTCGGCGGCGCGTCGGTGAACGGCAACACGGTGTTCCGCCGCAACTACGAGCCGAACCTGCCCGGCTGCTTCCACGTCGAGACGCCGTGGCTGTACCGCAACCCGTTCACGCAGGACCCGGAGGAACTCGGCCGGATCTGCGCGGAAATGCTCGAACGCGAGATTCAGTTCCAGAGCCCGGACACCGTCGCCGCGTTCATCGCGGAACCGATCCAGGGCGCAGGCGGCGTGATCGTGCCGCCGGCCAATTACTGGCCGCTGGTGCGCGAGGTGTGCGACCGCTACGGCGTGCTGCTGATCGCCGACGAAGTCGTGACGGGCTTTGGCCGCAGCGGCAGCCTGTTCGGCAGCCGCGGCTGGGGCGTGCGCCCGGACATCATGTGTCTCGCGAAGGGGATTTCGTCGGGCTACGTGCCGCTCGGCGCGACGGTCGTGAACGCGCGGATCGAGGACGCGTTCGCCGCGAATGCCGATTTCGGTGGCGCGATCATGCACGGCTACACGTACGCCGGCCACCCGGTCGCATGCGCGGCCGCGATCGCGAGCCTCGACATCGTCGTGAAGGAGGACCTGCCGGCGAATGCGGCGAAGCAGGGCGCGTATCTGCTCGAAGCGCTGCAGCCGTTCGCGGAACGCTTCGCGGCGGTCGGCGAGGTGCGCGGCAAGGGGCTGATGCTCGCGCTCGATCTCGTCGCGAACAAGGACACACGCGAGCCGATCGATCCGCTGTCGGGCTATGCGAACGCGGTCGCGGAAGTCGCGCGCGAGAACGGCGTGCTGGTGCGCCCGGTCGGCACGAAGATCATCCTGTCGCCGCCGCTCGTGATCCAGCGCGAACAGCTCGACCGGATCGTCGACGCGCTCGCGGCCGGCTTCGAGGCCGTGCCGTTCGCGTGACGGCGTGAGCGCATGGCGGCCAGCCCGCGGCGGCGGGTAAACGCCAGCGCGGGTTTGCCGATTTGCGCTATGACCGGATTATTTTGCCTGCGTATTTTTTCGACATCGGATCACGCCGTGATCGACGAGGGGCCCCGGGAATCGACGCGCTGAAGCACCGCCCGGGGCCGACCGCACAGCATCTGGCCCCGGCCGCCGACGAAGCACCGGTTCGGGCCAACCCACGAAGGAGACAACGATGTCGGGATGGTCGGGAATGACCGGCGCCGCGGGCGATACGCCCGCCGGTGCGTCGGCTGAAGCAGGCGGCGGCGCCGCATTGAAGGCCGGTGCGGTCGGTTTCCCGACCGCGCTGGCGAGCGCGGTCGGGCTCATCATGGCGAGCCCGGTGATCCTCACCGCGACGTCGGGCTTCGGGATGGGCGGCTGGGCGTTCGCGGTCGCGATGATCATCGCGTTCGTGATGATGCAGGCGCAGGCCACCACGTTCTCCGAAGCCGCCGCGATGCTGCCGACGGCCGGCTCGGTTTACGATTACCTGTCGTGCGGGCTCGGCCGCTTCTGGGCGATCACCGGCACGATTTCCGCGTATTTCCTCGTGCACGTGTTCGCCGGCACCGCGGAGACGATCCTGAGCGGCATCATGGCGCTCGTGAACTTCGAGTCGCTGAACGCCGCGTTCGAGAAGCACAACAGTTCGTGGCTCGTCGGCGTCGGCCTCGTGGTCACGTTCGCGATCACCAACATCATCGGCATCAAGGTGTTCAGCAAGCTCGAGATCGTGCTGACGGCCGGCATGTGGCTGTCGCTGATGATCTTCGGGATCCTCGGGCTCGCGGCCGCGCCGGCCGTGCATCTCGACGGCTGGTTCGGCGGGTCGGAAGTCGGCACGTCGATCCCGGCCGTGCTGTCGCTGGTCGGGATGGCGATGTTCATGTTCGTCGGCTGCGAGTTCGTCACGCCGCTTGCGCCGGAAATGAAGGCGCCGGGCCGCACGATCCCGCGCGCGATGGCGCTCGGCCTCGTCGGCGTCGCGATCTGCATGTTCCTGTACGGCGCGGCGATCCGTCGGCAGGTCCCGAACGTGCCGGTGAGCCCCGACGGCCTCACGCATCTGCTCGACACGCCGGGCGCGATTCCCGCGTTCGCGCTGCAGGTGCTCGGGCCGTTCGGGCGGATCTGGTTCGGCATCGCGTTCCTGTGCGCGGGCGCCGCGACGATCAACACGCTGATGGCCGGGCTGCCGCGCATCCTGTACGGGATGGCGATCGACGGCGCGCTGCCGCGCTGCTTCGCGTACCTGCATCCGCGCTTCAAGACGCCGGTGGTCGGCATCGTCGCGTCGGCGATCGTGCCGATCTTCCATGCGTGGCTGATCAACGGCAATCTCGACAGCATCCTGCATCTCGTGCTCGCCGCGACCTGCGCATGGGGCACCGCGTACCTGCTCGTCACCGCGTCGGTCGTGATGCTGCGCATCCGCCGCCCGGACTTGCCGCGGCCGTACCGTTCGCCGCTGTTCCCGCTGCCGCAGATCGTGTCGAGCGTCGGCATCCTGCTCGCGATCTGGTACATCACGCCGCCCGGCATGAATCCGCGCGACATCTACGTGCCGTTCGGCGCGATGCTGGGGCTCACCGCGCTGTATGCGCTGTTCTGGACGCTCGTCGTGCAGCGCCGGCATCCGTTCAGGCCGGTGCCGGTCGAGGACGTGCTGCGCAACGAGCACGTCGCATCGTGAGGGCCGCGCTCGCCCGGTGGCGCGCGGCGCCCGATGCGCTGCCGCCCGGCCATCGGCCCGGCGCGATCGCCGCGCGCGTGCTCGCCGATCTGCGGGCCGTGCGCGATGCCGGTGGTGCCGATGGTGGTGGAGTCGGCTGCGTCACGGCGCGGCTGCCGAACGGCGTGCGCGTCAGCATCGACGAGCGCGTCGAGCGCCAGTTCCTGATGCATACGGTCAGCGTGACGGTGACGACGGCCGCCAACGGCCCGGCCGCGCGCGGCGGCGCGCGCGTGCGGCAGACCGGCTGGTTGCGCTGCACGGGCATCGATGCCGCGTCCATGTCCGGATGCGACCCCGTATTCATCGACACGCTGGCCGCGCTGCTTGCCGAGCCGTCGCTGGCCGACGCGCTGCGGCCGCTGCACTTCACCGACTGCGCGATCGACGCACGCGACGGCCGCTGGACGCTCGCGATCGTGCCGTTCGGCGGCAGCGAGGTCGTGAACCGGATGCCGTCGTTTCGCCGTTACGTCAGGCTGATCGACGCGCAGGCCGCCGCGCTGTCGGCGGCCTGTCTTGCATTCGAAACCGCACTACGCAGGATTTTGCGAGGGTAAGCTGTGGCGATGCGTGCCGCGCGAACCCGGCGGCCGCATCGAGCACCCCAGGGTTTTACCGGAGACGCCGATGCTGTTCCAGTCCCGCTCACACGAAGACGTGCACGATCACGGGCTCGCGATCGCGGGCTGGCATCAGGTCTACCGTCAGATGACGCCGGGCCGCTTCAAGGGCACCGTCACGCAGGTGCTGTACGACGATTTCCACTTCTTCCGCGAGACGACCAACCGCCGCGTCGCGCAAACCGGGCTCGCGCCGGTCGGGCGCACGTCGCTCGCGGTGCCGTTGTCCGTGCCGCTCGCGGGTACGTTCCAGGGCCAGCCCGTCGACGGCTATGCGCTGCTTGCGCTGCGGGCCGGCGAGGATTTCGAGTTCCACACGCCGGAAGGGATGGGGCTCGTCGGGATCAGCGCGGCGTCCGACATGATCGACGAGCTGTGCGAAGCCGAATTCGGCGCGGCCGCCGCGCGCAGGCTGCGGCACGTGACGCGGCTGTCCGACGCGCAGGGCGTCGCGCTCGGCGTGCGGCTGTCGGCGCTGATCGACGATGCGCAGCGCAACCCGGGCTGCCTCGAATATGCGGCGACCCGCAAGATGTTTCGCGACGCGATGCTCGGCATGTTCCTCGATGCGCTGGAACACGGTATCGGCGTCGAGCGCCCCGACATCACGCACGCCACCTATAGCGATATCGTGAGCCGCTGCGAGAAGCATCTGCGCGAGCGGCCCGAGGAACCCGTCACCGTGCTCGAACTGTGCCGTGCGCTGCGCTGCAGCCGCCGCACGCTGCAAACGAGCTTCCAGCGCGTGGCCGACGTCACGCCGGTCGGCTACCTGCGTACGATCCGGCTGAACGCGGTGCGTCGCCTGCTGCGCACGACGCCGGTGCAGCAGCTCGGCGTCGGCGAAGCCGCCGCGAGCTGGGGGTTCACGCATCTCGGCTATTTCGCGCGCGAGTATCGCGACCTGTTCGGCGAGTTGCCGTCGCAAACCTTGCGTCCCGAATGACGCCTTCCCGCCGTGGCGCCGCCGCCGGGCGCCGTCGTGTATTGCCCGTCCCCATCACCATTTGCTGATTTGGGATAGAGGTCCGGAATTTTCGCTGGATAAAGTCCTGCCACCCATATCGACAACACCATCGGTTTGCACTGCGAATCGATGACCATTGAGGGGCGGGACATGAAGAACGGACGACGACTGACCGCAGCCGCGGCCATGCTGGGTTGCATGCACGCACATGCGCAAACCTCCGGCAGCGTGACGCTGTACGGCACCGTGGACACCGGCATTATCTATTCGACGAACCAGCAGTTCACGCGCGCCGACGGCAGCACGGGCGGCGGCCATGCATGGCAGATGGGCGGCGGCAACCTCGTGCCGTCGCGCTTCGGCTTCCAGGGCGCCGAGCCGCTCGGCGGCGGGCTCAGCGCGGTGTTCTCGCTCGAGCAGCAGTTTCTGTCCGCGAACGGGCAGGCGCTGCAAGGCGGCGCGGCGTTCAGCCGGCAGGCATGGGTCGGGCTGCGCCAGGATTCGATCGGCACGCTCGGCCTCGGCCGGCAATACGACTCGTACACCGACATGCTTGGCGCGTATGTGTCGAGCAACAACTGGGCGACGCCGTACGGCTCGCATCTCGGCGACGTCGACAACCTGAATGCCGCATTCAACTTCAACAACGCGGTGAAGTTCACCAGCGCCGATTTCAACGGGCTGACGTTCGGCGGCACGTTCAGCTTCGGCGGGCAGGCCGGCGATTTTTCCGCGAAGCGCGGCTATGCGGTGGCCGCGACGTACACGCGTGCGCCGGTGGCGTTCTCGATCGGCTACCTCGATCTGCATCAGCCGCTCGACGCGGCGCTCGGCGGCGCGAGCGGCTATATCGGCGATTTCGCGTGCAGCAACCCGGGCGCGATGTACTGCCTGCTGCAGGATGCGGGCTCGATGCGCGCGTTCGGCGCGGGCGGGTCGGTCACGTTCGGCGCGGCGACGGTTGCGCTGACCTACACGCACACGCGCCTCGGCGACAGCCGCTATTTCTCGACCGCCGCGCAGCCGCGCACGCAGGCGTTCACGTTCGACGTCGGCGAGCTGAACGTCACGTACATGTTCACACCGGCGCTGCAAGGCGGCGTCGCGTACATCTTCAACGCCGCGCACACGGACGGGCGCGGCACGACGCGCTTCCACCAGCTGAACGTCGGCACGAACTACAGCCTGTCGAAGCGCACCGCGCTGTATGCGGTTGCGATCGGCCAGATCGCGAGCGGCACCGGGCTCGGCACCGACGCGGCGGGCAACGCGGCGAACTATGCGCAGATTCCGGTGCTCGCGAACAGCAATTCGAGCCGGCAACTGGCGGTGATGGGGGGGATTCGTGTGAACTTTTGATGTTGAATGCGGCTGGCGGCGGCACGTTGGTTGCGTGCCGCCGCGCGACCCTCACGCGCATGGCCCGGCGCCGGTCGATTGCTGGAAAGCGATGCTTGAAAAAAGCCGTCCGTATGCTTGACTGAATGGACCCGGATTGACGGAACGCGCGCGTCAGGTCGCCCGGCTTTGCGCGTTGCCACAATACCTTCACGGTCTGCGTGAACAATGGCGACGCTTCACGCGACCCGACGTGTCGCCGGCGTTGCACACGTGTGCAACGCATGACCGTTCCGCTCCATACGCCGATCGAGAGAGACCACATGACCTTGCTGAGCCGCCTGCGCGCGCTGTCCGCCGCCGTTGCGCTGTCCTTCGCCGCCACGCACGCTTTCGCGGCGGATCTCGTCATCGCAGGCCGCGACGACATCTACGGCAAGGGGCTCGCCGACGCCGTCGCCGGCTTCACCAAGCTGCATCCGGGCACCGAGATCGAGCTGCTCAAGCTGCCGAACGCGAACCTGTACCAGAAACTGAAGCTGTCGATGCGCGAAGGCACCGGCGCGTACGACCTCGTGATGATGGACGATACGTGGGCGCCCGAATTCATCGGCAACGGCTGGCTGAAGCCGCTGCCCGCATCGCTCGCCGATGCCGATCTCGTACCGTCCGCCGTCGCGCTCGGCCGCAACGCGGCCGGCGCGCTGTACGCGCTGCCGATCGTCGGCAACGTCGAGATGTTCGCGTATCGCAAGGACCTGCTCGCGAAGTACAAGCTGCAGCCGCCGCGCAACTGGGACGACGTGCTGAAGATCGCCCAGACCGTCGGCGGCGCGGACAAGAGCGTGTCGGGCGTCGTGTTCCGCGGCACGAAGGGCAACCCGGTGGTCACGGGCTTCCTGCCGATCCTGTGGGCATACGGCGGCGACGTGTTCGACCGTGCCGGCAACGTGACGATCGATTCGCGCGAAGCGCAGGCCGCGCTGAAGACGTTCCTCGCGCTGAAGGCGTTCGCGCCGAAGGACGTCGACGTGTACGGCGCGGCCGAAGTGCGCGACGCGCTGCAACGCGGCACGGCCGCGCAGTCGATCGAGGTATGGCCCGCGTGGGTGCCGGCGCTCGACGACGCGAAGCAGTCGCGCGTGGTCGGGCAGATCGCGCTGCAGCCGCCGCCGGGGCAGACCGCGGGCCCGGCCCCGATGCTCGGCATCTGGCAGATGGGCATTCCGAAGGACGCGCCGCACGCGAAGCTCGCGCAGGACTTCCTCGCTTACCTGACCGCACGCGATACGCAGACGCGCCTCGCCGGCATCGGCATTCCGCCGACCCGCCGCAGCGTGTTCAACGATCCGGCGCTGGTGCACCAGTACCGCTGGTATCCCGATCAACTGAAGGCGCTCGAGGCCGGCCGTGCGCGGCCGCGCGTGACGGACTGGCAGCAGGTCGAGAGCATTCTCGGCGACCAGTTGCAGCTGGCGCTGACGGGGCAGGCCACGCCCGACGCCGCGCTGCGCCAGGCGCAGCAGAAGATCGCGCAGGCGACGGCCGCGGCCGGCAAGTGACCGCGCGCGTCAACGTCGACCCGACGACCGGAGGCCGCGGATGAAAGCGTTCGGTCGCAGCCTGCCGTTCGTCGCGCTGCTCGGGCCCGCGTTGCTGGTGCTCGCCGCGCTCGCGCTGTATCCGGTCGCGCAGGTGCTGATCGACTCGTTCTGCCGGGTCGATTACTCGGCCGGCCGCCGCGCGTTCGCGGGGCTCGCGAACTATCGCACGGTGCTCGGCGACGACGCATTTACCGCCGGCTTCGGCAACACGCTGCGCTTCACGATCGTCGCGTCGCTCGCCGAAGTCGCGCTCGGCTTCGGCCTCGCGCTGCTGTTCGTGCGCGCGTTTCCGGGCCGGCGCATCGCGTTGCCGCTCGCGATCCTGCCGATGATGCTGTCCACGCTCGTGTGCTCGGCGATCTGGCGCAACTGGCTGAACTTCGACGGCTTCCTGAACGCGCTGCTCGCGGCGTTCGGCATCGAAGGCGTGCGCTGGCTGTCCGATCCGCATCTCGCGCTGTGGTCGCTCGCGCTCGTCGACGTATGGCAGTGGACGCCGATGGCGTTCCTGATCGTGCTGGCCGGGCTGCAGTCGATCCCGCAGGAACTGTACGAAGCCGCACGCACCGACGGTGCGAGCGAGTGGCAGTGCCTGCGCGACGTCACGCTGCCGCTCGCGGCGCCGCAGATCGGCCTCGCGCTGCTGTTGCGCTCGATCGACACGTTCAAGCTGTTCGACAAGGTCTATGCGCTGACGGGCGGCGGCCCCGGCAATGCGACGCAGACGCTGTCGACCTATATCTACGACACGGGCTTCCGCTTCTTCAACGTCGGGCCGGCGAGTGCCGCGTCGGTGCTGATGCTCGCGGCGTCCGCGCTGCTGGTCTCGGGGTACGTATGGCAGACGGTTCGCAAGCGGCGCGCATGACGACGCGATCGGCGGGCATCCCGCGCACACGATCGAGTGCTGCATTCGGTCACGCGATGCCATGGGCGCTGCGCGTCGTCGCGCTCGTGCTGTTGCTGCTGCCGTGCCTGTGGATGGCGGGCGCGGCCTTCATGCCGACGCTCGAACGTCTCGATCATCCGTTGCGGATCTGGCCGGCCGCGCCGACCTTCGCGCATTTTGCGTCGGTGTGGTCGAACGGCATCGGCGCGCCGCTGTTCAATTCGCTGCTGGTCGGCTTCGGCACGACGCTGCTCGCGCTGGTGCTCGCGTTTCCGGCCGCGTATGCGCTCGTACGGCTACGGTTTCCGGCGCGGCTCGACCTGCTGTTCCTGATGCTCGTGCTGGCGTTGAAGCTGATGCCGCCGATCACGATCGCGGTGCCGCTGTTCGCGCTCGCGAAGCGGCTGCATCTGCTCGATTCGACGCTCGGCCTGATGCTCGCGTACCAGATCTACGCATTGCCGATGGCGATCTGGATGCTGCTCGCGTTCGTGCGCGACGTGCCGATCGAATACGAGGAAGCGGCGTGCATCGACGGCGCGGGGCTCGCACGGCGGCTCGTGCAGATCGTGCTGCCGCTGTGCGCGCCGGGGCTGATCGCGACCGCGATCTTCGTGTTCATTGCGGCGTGGAACGAATTCCTGATCGCGCTGCTGTTCGTGTCGACGCCGAGCCGCTTCACGCTGCCGCTCGCGATTGCCGGCTATGTGACGGAGAACGGCATCGACTGGGGCGACCTGATGAGCGCGGGGCTGATGGCGTCGCTGCCGACGCTGGCCGTGGCCGGTTATGTGCAGCGCTACCTGTTGCGCGGGTTCGCGGGCGGGTTGAAGTGACGCGCGGCTTGGCCGCGCCCCGTCCTACGTCGTCACGCGCAACTGTTTCGCACCACCTGCGCGACCGGCACGACGCGCGTGCGCGACGGGCCGTCGAACGTCTGCATCCGGTCGGCGAGCAGGTCGATCGCCGCGTGCGCGAGGCCGCGTGTGTCCTGCCGCAGCGTCGTCAGCCGATACGCATCGTATTCGGCGGCGGGGATATCGTCGAAGCCGATCACGCGCAGGTCGTCCGGCACGCGCAAGCCGAATTCGCGGCGCGCGACGTCGATCACGCCGAGCGCAAGCAGGTCGGACGAGCAGAACACGCCGTCGGGCCGCTCGCCGGTCGCGAACAGTTGCCGCGCGGCGTCGATTCCGCAGGCGTGGGTGTCGGACGGCGTGTCGAGCACGCATACGAGCGTCGCGTCGAACGCGTCGCGTGGCCCGATCGCCTGCTCGAACGCCGCGGCGCGCGACCGCGCGCTGTAGCTCGTGCCGCGCGGCCCGACGAACGCGAGGCGGCGCGCGCCGGCCTGCATGAGCCGCTGCGCGGCGTGGGTGGCGCCCGCCGCGTTGTCGCTGACGACCACATCCGCGCCCGGCAGGTTCGCTTCGCGGTTGATCATCACGACCGGAATCCGGTGTTCGAGATACTGCTGCGCGACCGACAGCGGCGGCGATGCGGACGTCATCACGAGCCCCGCGATCCGGTAGCTGAGCAGTCGTTCGAGCGATTGCCGGATCTGGCGCGGATCTTCCGCATTGGTCACGAGCGGCGTGAGCGCGCGCTGCCCGAGCGCGGCCATCAGGTCCGACAGCAGCCGCGCGCGGAACGGGTTCTCGAAGCCGGCCGTGACGACGCCGATCATGCTGCTGCGCTGCGTGATCATGTCGCGCGCGATCAGGTTGACCTGGTAGCCCAGCGCACGCGCGGCGACCATCACGCGTTCGCGCGTTTGCGGCGCGATGCTTGCCGTCGGCGAGAACGCGCGCGACACTGCCGAGCGCGAGACGCCGGCCCGCGCCGCGACATCCGACGCCGTGACCCACGGTTTTCTTTCCTTGTCATTCATCGATTCATGATCCCTTCGCGCCACGATACGTGCATGCCGCCTGCCGACTGGATGTCCGCGCTCGACGACGCGCGGCCACTGCATACGCTGACCCTACCGGGCAGCCATGACACCTGTGCGTATACGGTCGACGATTCGCTGGTGCGCACGCAGCGTGCGCCGCTCGATGCGCAGCTCGCGCATGGCGTGCGGCTGCTCGACATCCGCTGCCGGCACGTGCGCGATGCGTTCGACATCCATCACGGCGGCATCGCGCTCGGCATGACGTTCGACGACGTGCTGGCAAGCTGCACGCGCTTTCTCGATGCGCATCCGCGCGAATGCATCGTGATGTCGGTGAAGGACGAGTGGCCGGCGCATGCGTGCACGCGCGGTTTCGATGCAACGTTCGACGCGCATCGCGCGCGGCACCCGCGGCTGCGCTGGCATGCCGGCGGCACGCTGCCCGCACTCGGCGACGTGCGCGGCGCGATCGTGCTGTTGCGGCGTTTCCGCAGCGGCCGGCCGCTCGGCATCGATCTGACCGCGTGGCCCGACAACGCGACGTTTACGATCGATCATCCGGACGGCGCGTTCGTGATCCAGGACGAGTATCGCGTGCCGGTGGCCGCGTCGATCGCGTGGAAGTGGCGCGCGATCGACGCGCTGCTGACGCATCTGCCGCTGCCGGACAGCGGCCGCTGGGCGCTCAATTTCTGCAGCGGAACGGGGATGGGCGCGAATCCGTCGGTGGTCGCACACGGCGATGGCCGCGTGCAGGGCATTCATGCGCGGCTCGCCGAGCGCTTGCGCGAGCAGCCCGGCCCGTACGGCGCGATGCTGCTCGATTTCTGCGATGACGACGACTGGGCGCTGGTGCGTGCGCTGATCGAATGCAACGACTACACGCCGGAGCAGGGCGTCTGGCGCAAGGCGTTTCGCTGCTAGTGAGTGGAGCGTTGCCGGGACTACCGCGTCGCGATCGCCACCGCCGCACCGGCCATCGCGGTCGCGCTCGTGCGGTTGGCGATCCGCTTCGCACGCGCCGATGTCAGGAAGGCCCGTGCGCGCGATGCGAGCAGCGACCAGAAGCAGTCGGCCAGGATCAATACCGCGAGCATCGTGCCGACCAGTTCGGCCCATGCGGCGACGCCGACGTGCGTAAGATCGACGATGGTCGGCAGCAGCGCGAGATAGAAGATCATGATTTTCGGATTACCGAGCGTGACCAGCATCCCCGCGACGAACATGCGCCACGGCGACTGGCCGCGCGGCAGGTCGTCCGCGCCCGTGCCGGTCGGCGCGGTCCACATCTTCCACGCGAGGAACAGCAGGTACGCGACGCCGAGCAGCTTCAGCACGATCAGGCCGGTCGCGAACGTGTGCGCGAACGCGGACAGCCCCGCGACCGCGAGCGTGAGCCACAGCGCCTCGCCGAGCCACATGGCCGCGAGGAACGGCAGCACGTCGCGCACGCCGTTCGTCAGCACGCGCGCGACGAGCGCGGCGACGCTCGGGCCGGGCGTGCCGGCGGTGACGAGTAGCGCGAAGGCGAAGACGGCGAGTGCGGACAGCGTCATGACGGACCTCGTGGATCGGGCGTTCGAAATCGTTCGAAACGATACGTATGAAGTTTCGATTATAGTGACGGCCGTTCCAGACTGCCTGCCCGAAATGCCGTCATGCCTGCCTCGATCCTGATTCGCCCCGCCACGCGGGAAGACGCGGCCGCGATGGCCGCCGTGGAAGTCGCCGCCGCGCAGCGGTTTCGCGAAATCGGCATGGCCGACATCGCCGATGCCGAGCCGACCGATGCGGCCGCCGTGCTCGAGCGGATCGATGACGGTCGCGCGTACGTCGCGGTCGATCCGCAACGCACGTGCGTGGGGTTCGCGTTCTACCGGCTGCTCGATGCGCGGCGGCTGTATCTGGAGGAACTGGATGTCGCGCCGTCGCACGCAGGGCAGCGGATCGGTGCGCGTCTCATCGAGCAGGTGATCGCGCGCGCGGCGCGGGAGCACGTCGAGCAGGTGGTGCTGTCGACGTTTCGCGATGCGCCGTGGAATGCGCCTTACTATGTGCGTCTCGGGTTCCGGATCATCGACGATGCGGCGCTCGACGACGCGCTGCGCGCGATCCGCGCGCACCACGTCGCGCTCGGCCTCGACGAAACGCGGCGCGTGTTCATGCGTGCGGACGTGCCCGCCTGAACCCGCGCCGTTCCACCGTCAGGCCGCGTCGCTCAGCGCCGGGTAGTCGGTGTAGCCCGTTTCGCCTTCCGCGTAGAACGTCTCCGGCACCGGCTGGTTGAGCGGCGCGCCGATTTCGAGGCGGCGCGGCAGGTCCGGGTTCGCGATGAACAGCTTGCCCCAGGCGATCGCGTCGGCGCTGCCGTTCGCGAGCGCGGCCTGCGCGGTGTCGAGCGTGAACTGCTCGTTCGCGATCAGCGGGCCGCCGAACGCTTCCTTCAGGCGCGGGCTCAACTGGTCGCCCGAATACGATTCGCGCGTGAAGATGAACGCGATCTTGCGGCGGCCGAGTTCGCGCGCGACGTAACCGAACGTTGCCGCCGGATCGGAATCGCCCATCGTGTGCGCGTCGCCGCGCGGGGCGAGGTGCACGCCGACCCGGCCGGCGCCCCACACATCGATCGCCGCGTCGACCACTTCGAGCAGCAGGCGTGCGCGATGCTCGATCGGGCCGCCGTATGCGTCGGTGCGGCGATTGGTGCTGTCCTGCAGGAACTGGTCGAGCAGGTAGCCGTTCGCGCCGTGGATCTCCACGCCGTCGAAGCTCGCCGCCTTCGCGTTCTCGGCGCCCTTGCGGTACGCGGCGACGATGCCCGGAATTTCGTCGAGTTCGAGTGCGCGCGGCGTCACGAACGGACGCGGCGGACGCACGAGGCTCACGGTGCCGCCCGCGGCGATCGCGCTCGGTGCGGCCGGCAGCTCGCCGTTCAGGAACATCGGATCGGAGATCCGGCCGACGTGCCACAGTTGCAGCACGATGCGCCCGCCGGCCGCGTGCACGGCCTGCGTGATCTGCTTCCAGCCCTCGACCTGCTCGTCGGACCAGATGCCCGGCGTGTCGGCATAGCCGACGCCTTGCGGCGTGACCGACGTCGCTTCGGTAATGATCAGGCCGGCCGACGCGCGCTCGGTGTAGTAGCGCGCCATCAGCGCATTCGGCACGCGCGCCGCGCCCGCACGGGAGCGGGTGAGCGGCGCCATCACGATGCGGTTCGGCAGGGTCAGGTCGCCGAGCGTAACGGGATCGAACAACGTGGGCATGGCAGATAACCTCTTCACGAAAAGCGGGGAAGCCTGCGCGTCATGCGCGACGGCGCCCCGGATGGCCGGTTCGGCCGTTGGCTAGAGTTCGCGGCGCAGGGCGTCGTGAAATGCGTCGATGACGGCCTCGTTGCGCCGAAAGAACGCCCACTGGCCGATCCGCGTCGACGTCACGAGCCCCGCGCGCTGCAGCGTCGCGAGGTGCGCGGAGACGGTCGACTGCGACAGCCCGCAGCGCGCGTCGATCTGGCCCGCGCAGACGCCGTGTTCGTACGGCAGCGTCTGCTGCGGAAAATGCTCGCCGGGCGTTTTCAGCCAGACGAGGATCTCCCGGCGCACGGGGTTCGAGAGCGCTTTCAGGATCGCGTCGATGTCGAGTTCGGTCGGCATGGAAGAGCTGGGTGTTTCGATCGGGCAAACGAGTATCGTCGATGGGCGAATCTTATATCGTATTTTGACGATATGTTTGAAAGCACTGCCGGCAATGGGGTTGATAGGGAGTCGTAATCTCGGGGTCGGATGCGCTGCGATCTGAGCGCTGTCGACGGAACTGCCGATTTCAGTTCGTCTTGTCGGCAATCTCACACCGCCGCACGCGTAACATACGTGGCGTCGCGCTTTGTTCACGGAGTCCTTTCATGTCTGTCCGGGCCGTCATATTCGATTTCGACCTGACGCTCGCGGATTCATCCGCCGCGATCGTCGCGTGTACCGAATACGCGTTGCATCAGCTCGGCGCCGCCCGCTCGACGCCTGCGCAGATCGGCGCCGTGATCGGGCTGCCGCTGCCGGACATGTTCCGCTCGTTGACGGGCGAAACCGGAACGGCGCGGGCCGATGCGTTCGCGCGGCACTTCGTCGCGCGCGCCGACGAGATCATGGTGCCCGGCACGCGCATCTATCCCGAAGTGCCGCCGCTGCTCGCGGCGTTGCGCGAGCGAGGGCTCGCCGTCGCGATCGTGTCGTCGAAGTTTCGCTACCGGATCGACGCGATTCTCGCGCGCAACGGCTTGCAATCGCTGGTCGACGTGCTGATCGGCGGGGAAGACGTGCAGCGCCACAAACCGGACCCGGAAGGGCTCGTGCAGGCGCTCGCGCGGCTGGGCTTGCCTGCCGCCGCGGCAATCTACGTCGGCGACCACGCGGTGGACGCACTGGCAGCCGAGCGTGCCGGCGTGCCGTTCGTCGGCGCGGTGAGCGGGATGACGTCGTTCGACGCGTGGGCGCGCGTCGGCAAGCGCGCGGTGCCGACGCATATCGGCGAACTGGTCGCGATCGTGCAGCAGATGCAGCGTCGCTCGGGCGAAGGGTGCGTCGGCGCGGAACGCGGTGCGCAACCGGCCGGCTGATCGGTCGTTCGCAACGGGCCGGCGGCGCGCGACGGATTCTGCGACCATCGCCGTTCAAGTCATATCTGCCTCCCGAGCCGCCGCCATGTCCGTCCTTTCCGTCGCGTTTGCCAGTCTCCGACGCTCGTGTGCGCTGCCGGCCGCGCGCGCCCGGTCTTACGCCGTTTCGCTCGCGGTAGCCAGCGCCGCCGCCGGCACGCTGGCCGGCGCGCTGCAGGCCGAAGCCACCACGCCCACGCAGCGCGAACGTCTCGAAGCGCCGGTCAAGGCCGTGGCCGACCAGCGCGTGGCCGTCGATACGCCGCAGGGCAGCGCGATGCTGCCGGTCTACGCCGATCATCCGCTCGACCGGGCCGCACCCGACGTCGCGCGCGTGTTCATCGTGATTCACGGCACGCTGCGTAATGCCGACGCGTACTACGCATCGGGACGCACAGTCGTCGAAAAAGCCGGTGCGGCCGGCGCGGGCACGATGGTCGTCGCGCCGCAATTCCTGACACGCGCCGACGTGCGCGCGTTTTCGCTACCCGCATCGACGCTCGCGTGGACGCAGGAAGGATGGAAGGGCGGCGAACCCGCGCGCCAGCCGGGTCCGATCAGCTCCTTCTCGGCGCTCGACGCATTGCTCGCGCATTTCGCCGACCGCGGCCTGTACCCGTCGTTGTCGACGGTTGTCTTGATTGGTCACTCTGCTGGCGCGCAGTTGCTGCAGCGTTATGCGGTCGCAGGGCGCGAGGGGGACGCGCTCGCGCGTACCGGCATTGCCGTGCGCTACGTGGTCGCGAATCCGTCGAGCTACCTGTATTTCGACGACGCGCGACCGAATGCCGACGTGCTGGCAGGCGGCGTCTGCCCGCGCGCGACCGAATGGAAGTACGGGCTGAAGTCGGCGCCGCCGTACGTTGCGTCGCAGGACGTGCGCGATCTTGAAACACGCTACGTCGCGCGCCATGTCGTGTACCTACTTGGGCAGGCCGACACGAATCCCTATACGCATTTCATCGACCGTTCATGCGCGGCGATGGCGCAGGGGCCGTACCGGCTGGCGCGCGGGCTTGCGTATTTCGATTACCTGAAAAAGCGGCATCCGGACGATCTCGCGCAGCAGGTCGTCGAAGTGCCGGGTGTCGGGCATGACGGTCTCGGCATGTTCGCGTCCGCTTGCGGGCTGGCCGTGCTGTTCGGGCATGCGTTGCCGCAGTCGTGTCCGGTCGTTGCGGGCACCGCAACGGACCTGCGCGCAGCGGGGCAGTGAGCCTGCATGCAAGGCCCACCCGCGACGAACGTCGATCGACCGGAAAACGCAGGAATCGTGTGCATTGCGGGCGAAGGGGCGACGGTCATTGGAAGCGGCAGCCGCCCGTCGTTCGCCCGCGCGTTGCGTGGCGAGCCGCGTCATTCGACGGTGATCGTCTCCTTCATGTACGGATGAATCCCGCAGAACACCTTGTAGACGCCCGGCTTGTCGAAGCGGAACGAATACGTCTCGTCCTGATCGAGCGCCTTCGAATGAAAGATGCCGGCGTCGTTGACGACGGTGTGCGGCTCCGCGTCGAGGTTCTTCCACGTGATCGTCGTGCCGGCCTTGATCGTGGTCGACATCGGCGAGAACATGAAATTGCGGATCGTCACGAGCGGGCCGTTCGGGCCCTGCGCGAACGCGGCCAGCGGCGTACCGGCAGCCGCGCCGAACAGCATCAGCACGGCGATGATTCGAGATGGCTTGAAGCGGATCATGTCGGTCTCCTTATTTTTGTCACGCGAGCGTCGCATCGCGCAGCGACGACGCAACCGGATGGCCGGCGAATTCGACGGTCGTCACGCCGAGCATCGACGGCAGCCGGTCGTGCGGCACCGTGAGCGGCACGGGGCCCGGCCCGTTGCCGGCCGTCGGCTGCGGGAACGCGGTCGAACGGGCGGTATGAAACGTCACGTTGCCCTCGACCTTCGACACGATCTGATGGATGTGCCCGTTCAGCACGGTGACCGAGCCGAAGCGGCGCAGCAGCGCCATCGTCTGCGGCGCGTCGCCGGTGCCCCAGCCCCACGGTTCGTAGATGGTCCACATCGGCATGTGCGAGAACACGACGATCGGCGTGCTCGACGAGCGGCCTTTCAGGTCCTGCGCGAGCCACGCGAGCTGTTCGTCGCCGAAGCTGCCGAGCCCGTTCGGCTTGAAGTGCATCACGTTGACGAGCCCGATGAAGTGCACGCCCGCGTGATCGAAGCTGTAATAGCCGCGGTTGTCCGACGCCTTGCCGAACCGGCCGAAATATTCGGCGCCCGAACCGTCGGTGACGTCGTGCTCGCCGGGCACCGTGTGCAGTTCCGGCACGCTTAGCGCGGACAGCAACTGCGACGCGTGGTCGAATTCCTCGGGCTTGGACAGATGCGTGATGTCGCCGGTGTGGATCGCCAGTGCGGGCAGCGCAGGCATCCCGTTGACGAGATCGATCGTCTGCTTCAGCGTGGCCGACACGTCGGGATTCGCGTCCTTGTTGAAGCCGATGTGCGTATCGCTGATCTGCACGAACAGCGGTCGCCCCGCGTTGGCCGGGCGCGCGTCGCCGGTCTGCGCGAGCGCGAGGTCGAACGGCGTGAGGATGCCGCCCGACAGCGTAAACAGCGTGCCGAGGCCGCCGAAGGCCATGCATTGCAAGGCCTTGCGGCGCGACGGGCAGGTGGGAGTCGATGAAGACATGTAAGCCTCGCATTCGTGTGACGAAACCGGACGGCCGGATCGTCCTGGAATAAGCCGGCGCCTTCGCATGCGATACCGGCGAAGCGGCGGATTTATTCCCGCGCGTGGCGAGATCGAATCCCCGTGCGCGCGGCCGACGGCGCGATGCGCGACGCCCGCCGGATGACCCGTCAATGTCCTGTAAGTGACACGTCACATTTGCGTCACGGCCGCCCGATAGCCTCCCACTCCGAATACCCTCTCCGGAGCCCTTCATGCCGAACCTCGCGGCAACGGAAACGGGCGGTGCGGTCGGTCACCGCATGCGCACCGCCAGCTTCGCGCTGTTTTTTTCGATCATTGCCGGCGGCATCGTCGATGCCGGCACTCATCTCGGCGTCGATCTACGCTTTGTCAAGGAAGGCTCGGCGCTGCCGTTCGCACTGCACGGGCTGTCCTGATTCGCCCCGCGGCTGCGAGCGGGCTGCGCGGCATGCGTCCGGCCCCATCGATTTTTAATTCAACACAAGACACAAGCCGCTACCGATGGATATCCGTTTCTTCGATCCGAATCGCACCGCCAACGCGTCCGCGTGGCGCGTGCTGCCCAACCGCTGGGACGCGGTCGCGTTTCCGCTGATCATCGGCATCCTTGCGATGGCGATCGTCGGCTTTCACGAGACGATGGCGCCGATCGGCGTGCTGCAGACGCAGAAGATCTCGCTCGATCCGTCGAACCTGCTCGAATATGCACTGCGCACCACGCTGCGGATGCTCGCCGCGATGGTCGCGTCGCTCGCGTTTACGCTCGTCTACGGCACGCTCGCCGCGAAAAGCCGCCGCGCGGGCATGGTGCTGATTCCGATCCTCGACATCCTGCAGTCGGTGCCGGTGCTCGGCTACATCTCGTTTACGGTCACGTTCTTCCTCGCGCTGTTTCCGGGCCGCGTGCTCGGTGCGGAGCTGGCCGCGATCTTCGCGATCTTCACGAGCCAGGCATGGAACATGACGTTCAGCTTCTATCAATCGCTGCGCACGGTGCCGCGCGACCTGAGCGAAGTGTCGCGCGGCTTTCATCTGACGCCGTGGCAGCGCTTCTGGAAGCTCGAAGTGCCGTTCTCGATGCCGGGCCTGATCTGGAACATGATGATGTCGATGTCGGGCGGCTGGTTCTTCGTCGTCGCGTCGGAGGCGATCACCGTCGGCAACCAGACGATCACGCTGCCGGGCATCGGCGCGTATCTCGCGCAGGCGATCTCCGACAAGAATCTCGGCGCGGTCGGCTGGGTGATCGTCGCGATGTCGGTCGTGATTCTTGCCTACGACCAGTTCCTGTTCCGCCCGCTCGTTGCGTGGGCCGACAAGTTCCGGATGGAGAACACCGCGTCGGGCGATGCGCCGCAATCGTGGCTGCTCGACATGATGCGTCGCACGCACCTGATTCATCAGTTGCTCGTACCGGCCGGCTGGCTGCTGTCGCAGGCCGCGCGGATTCCGCTGCGCGTGCCGTCGCTAGCGGGCACGCGCGCTCGCGGCGCATCGGCGCGCCGTTCGTCGCGCATCGGCGACATCGTGTGGGCCGCGTTCGTGATCCTGCTGACGGTGTACGTCGCGTGGCGCGTCGTCAGCTTCGTCGCGACCGGCGTGACGATGGCCGAGATCGGCCACGTGCTCGTGCTCGGGCTCATCACGCTGCTGCGCGTGCTGGTGCTGATCGCGATCGCATCGGTGATCTGGGTGCCGCTCGGCGTGCTGATCGGGCTGCGCCCGAAGCTGGCCGAGAAGATCCAGCCGCTCGCGCAGTTCCTCGCCGCGTTCCCGGCGAACCTGCTGTTTCCGGTGTTCGTGATCGTCATCGTCCATTTTCACCTGAACGCGGACATCTGGCTGTCGCCGCTGATCGTGCTCGGCACGCAGTGGTACATCCTGTTCAACGTGATCGCGGGCGCGATGTCCTATCCGAACGATTACAAGGAAGCGACGAAGAATTTCCGCATCCGCGGCTGGCAGTGGTGGCGCCAGGCGATGCTGCCCGGCATCTTCCCGTACTACGTGACGGGCGCGATCACCGCGTCGGGCGGCGCGTGGAACGCGAGCATCGTGTCCGAGTTCGTGCAGTGGGGCGACACGAAGGTCGTCGCGCACGGCCTTGGCTCGTATATCGCGCAAACGACCGCCGCCGGCGATTTCCCGAAGATCATCCTGGGCATCGCCGTGATGTCCCTGTTCGTTACCTTGTTCAACCGCCTGCTGTGGCGTCCGATGTACGCCTATGCGGAATCCCGGCTCCGTCTCGATTGAGAGTAAGCGCGATGCAAAATTCGACCGTTATCAACGCCCCCGTCAAGACGTCCCAGCCGCTGCAGCCGCCGCGGCTCGGCGAAGAAATCCTGCGCGTCGAGCACGTGAACCGCGGCTTCAACAAGTCGCAGGGCGAACTGCTCGTGCTCGACGATGCGAACCTGTCGCTGCGCGAAGGCGAGATTGTCGGCCTGCTCGGCCGGTCGGGGTCGGGCAAGTCGACGTTGTTGCGGATCATCGCCGGGCTGATCGAGCCGACCGGCGGCGAAGTGACCTATCTCGGCAAGCCGCTGCGCGGCCCGGCCGAAGGCGTGGCGATGGTGTTCCAGACCTTCGCGCTGTTCCCCTGGCTCACCGTGCTGCAGAACGTGGAAGCCGGGCTGGAAGCGCTTGGCGTCGGCGCGCGCGAGCGGCGCGAGCGTGCGCTCGCCGCGATCGACCTGATCGGCCTCGACGGCTTCGAGAATGCGTACCCGCGAGAATTGTCGGGCGGGATGCGCCAGCGTGTCGGTTTTGCACGTGCGCTTGTCGTCGATCCGACGATTCTGCTGATGGACGAGCCATTCTCCGCGCTCGACGTGCTGACGGCCGAGACGCTGCGTACCGACCTGCTTGATCTGTGGACGCAAGGCCGTATGCCGATCAAGTCCGTGCTGATCGTTACGCACAACATCGAGGAAGCGGTGTTCATGTGCGACCGGATCCTCGTGCTGTCGTCGAACCCGGGCCGGGTGATCGCCGAGATCAAGGTGCCGTTCAAGCACCCGCGCAACCGGCTCGACACCGATTTCCGCAAGCTCGTCGACGACATCTACGCGAAGATGACCGCCCGTCAGACCGGCGAAGCGACGAAGAAGGGGCTGGAACTGGGTAGCTGGATGCCGCGCGTGTCGACCAACCTGATGGCTGGCCTGATCGAGACGCTCGCGATGGCGCCGTACCACGGCCGCGCGGACATGCCGGAAATCGCGCGCTCACTGCATCTGGAAGTCGACGAACTGTTTCCGATCGCGGAAGTACTGCAGCACCTCGGCTTCGCGGACGTGCGCGAAGGCGACGTGTTCCTGACGCCGCCCGCACGCGTGTTCGCGGAATTCGGCACGCAGGAGCGCAAGCTGATGTTCGCGGATCATCTGCTGAAACATGTGCCGCTTGCCGCGCGGATTCGGAAGGTGCTCAACGAACGTCCGGGCCATCGCGCGCCGCGCGTGCGCTTCGAGCAGGAACTGGAGGATTTCTTGTCCGACGAAGCGGCGGAGGAGACGCTCGATGCGGTGATCGACTGGGGGCGGTACGGGGAGGTCTTTTCGTACAACGACAAGACGGAAGTGTTCAGTCTGGAGGATGTCGAGTCGTAAAGTCGAAAAGTAGATATGTAGGGCGCGACATTCCTCCGTCACCGATGTCGCGCCGACGTTGGGCGTGACAATTTTCTACATTTCAAAATTCGGTTATTTATCAGAATGGTGGCTTGATAGCGTTAGACGTGTCGAGGGTTTATAGGGGATTTTTAGGATATCGTCCTGTATGAAATCTACTTGCGTTTCGATAGGAGTAGCTGTCTCCTGTGGTGGCTGAGAGTCCTGATTATGGCACATGAAGACCTGTATTTTTCATTCGATTGTTATATTTTAACGATGCTTGTGGATATCGCGGTTTGAGGTAATAAGAGATAAGAAAAATAGAAATTTGATTAGAATTAAATAAAAATTTATAAAATAAACAAGTGATTTATATGATTCTGTAAAAATTCCGAATTTCCGGATATGTGACCGGTGCGTGTTCATTTTCGTGAACACATGCTTCACTGGCGAGAGCGTTGTGGCACTGCGTCCCTGAGCGTGAATGGGAGAACGTGCCGGTGTAAAACCTCTCGTTCAACGGCAACCATGCGAACCATTCAGGATGTACTGAAACACCCCAATTCGGTCGTTACCCAACCGCTGCATCTCGAGATCGCGGCGCTCGATGCGCCGGTCTCCGTTCTGTCATTCGTTCTGACCGAGGAAATGAATACGCGATTCCTCGCGGACATCATCGTGACCTCGCAGGACAAGCGGATCGACGGTGCGACGATTGTGGGCCAGCCGGCAGTCTTCACGATCGAGGAACACGCTTCCGTGCCCTCGATGGCGGCTGTGATCGATCCTGTTCGGCATGCGGCGCGTACCGTGCACGGTGTCGTAACGCAATGGACTCGCGTCAAGACGTCTCGCGACGAAGCGACCTACCAAGTCCATCTGAAGCCGCGTTTCTCGCTGCTTGAAGAGGTGCACGATTCGGCCGTATTGCTGGACAGGTCGTTTCGCGAGTTGCTGAGCGACATGATCGTCGATCGCAATCTGTTCCAATCCTTCGACGTCGAGTTCGAACTGGAAGGGCTCGACGGGAAGCTCGAGCAAACCGTGATGTACGAAGAGACGGTCGCGAACTTTATCGACCGGCATTGCCGTCGCGCGGGGGTCTATTACTACTTCAAGCAGGCGAAGAAAGAGGAAGGCCCGCAACGCGACACGTTAGTGTTCGGCAATACGCCTCGGGGCTATATGCGAGCGCTCGAGGTGCCGTTGATGCCGCATTCCGGTCTGACGAGTTGGCACGAGGCGATTCTGACGCTGGAAGTCACGCGCGCGCTGGTGCCGCAGACGGTGCGCGAATGGGATCGCAACTACCGCAGACCCGACGATCCGCTGCAGGTCGAATCGATCGTGGCCCATGACGACCGCTCGGTATACGGGAGCGTCAACTGCAGCATCGAGCATTTCCATTCGGTCGAGGAAGGGCAGGCGCTGGCTGACGCGCGGCGTGACGAACTGCTCACGCGGCAAGTGCGGCTCACGGGCACGAGTAACGTCATCGGCATGACGCCTGGCATGGTGGTGCGGATCACCAATGACGAGGTGCACGAGGCGCCGCACGGGATGGTGATCACGAAGCTCGTCACGACCGGTAGCCGGAGCCAGTCGGTGGTCAACACCTTCGAAGCGATCCCCGCGCATCAGACCTACCGGCCCGAATACGTTCCTGAAAAGCATTGGCGATGGATCGCCGGCATGCTGATCGGTGTGGTCGAGTCCGGCGATGACGAGCCGTACGCATGGATGGACGAATATGGCCGCTATCGCGTCAGGCTCCTGTTCACCCGGCACAGCGGCAAGCGCGGCACGAACAGCATGCCGTTGCGTGTGCTGCGTACGTCGGCGTCGTATCAGGGCGGCCTGCACATCCCCTTGCTGCCGCGGTCCGAAGTACGCGTCGTCGCGACCCAGGGAAATTGCGACCGCCTGCTGATCGCAGGGGCGCTGCATGACCATGCGCGTCGCGACCTCGTCCACGGCAAGGAAGGGTGGTACAGCCGCGCCGTGTTTCGCTCGCCATTGCTCGGCAACAAGTTGCGTTTCGAGGATCTGAAAGACCACGAGGGCATCCGGTTGGCGACGGTATTCGGGCAGTCGTCGCTCAACATGGGCCATCTGGTCGACCGGGACAAGAACAAGCGCGGCCAGGGTTTCGAATTGACCACGCAGAACTGGGGCACGTTGCGCGCGCCGAAGGGGCTGTTCGTTTCGGCAGACGCAGCAGGTGGATCCGAGACACCGCATCTCGACATGCCCGCCGCTATCGCGCAACTCAAGACAGCATTGCAGCGCGTAACGGACCTCGCGGCTGCGACGACGCAAGCCAAGGCCGACCCTGCGGACCGCGCGACGCAGACGGCGCTGCTCGAAGGCCTCGATCAGCTTCGCGACGCGGGGCTGCTTGCGAGTGCCCCCGGCGGCATCGCATTCGTGACACCGAAATCACTGCAGCAATCGACGGGCGAGAACGTGATCGTCACCGCAGGCCGGGACATGGACGTGAGCATCGTCAGGCGGCTGCGCATGGTGGCGGGTGACCTGATCTCGCTGTGTGCGCACAAGCTCGGGCTGAATTTTGTCGCAGCGAAGGGCAAGGTCATGATGGCGGCGCTTACGGACGGGATGGACTTGTTCGCGAAGCAGCAGTTGCGCGTCGCGAGCCAAAGTGCGGACGTCCAAGTGTCGGCCAAGTCGAAGATCACACTCAACAGCGGTGGAGCTTCGCTGGTAATCGAGAACGGCAACATGACATTTCACTGTCCCGGCGCCTTCACGATAAAGGCGGCGTCATTCTCGTTTCACGGGCCGAACAACGTCACGACACCATTGCCGTCGCTACCGCAGGCCAACCTGAAGATTTCTGACCGGTACTCGTCGTCCCACTGAAGCCATGATCATCAGCCCTCCCTTCCTTCCCGTATCGGGCGCGACGTCTGGTGATGCGTCAAAGACGGACCCTATGATGGACGTCGTCGATCAGTTCGAGATTGGTCATCATGGGGTCTATCCCGTTGCCTTCGACCGGCGCTTTCACTGTGGCATTCACCTGGATCCGGGCGAGCAGCACGAACCGGTGCGGGCAATTGCTGACGGCGAGGTGGTCGCGTATCGCGTTTGCAAAAGCGCTCTGTCTGATGGCGCGAAAGATCCGACTGGACAACCGGCGCTGAACTCGAATGCGGGATTTGTCTTACTCAGACATAAGACCGAGACAGGACATGGGCGAACGATCACGTTCTACTCACTATATATGCATTTGCTGGACATGACCGGACAGGAGTGGCTTGCTCCTCAGCCAACCGATCCGCCGGCCGAGGGATCGATGCATGTCCTCCCCAAATGGCTGCTCGATACGGCGGGCGGCAAAGACGGAGTCGTTCAGCCGGGCGGCACAAAGAAGGTGTACCGCAAGGACATGCTCGGGTACGTCGGTCAGCATCAGGGGGTGCGGCATCTGCATTTCGAAGTTTTCATGTCGGATGCTGACTTTACAGCCTGGTTTGATCAGGAGGGCCACCAGGTTCAATTGGGTGAGAAGGATCCTGTTCAGCCTGCGTCGAGTGACTACTGGGGACATTCCTATTTCATCATTAAGGGTCCGCAGGATTTTGTCGCGCAGCCGGCGGGTATGACGGACGACTGGTTTCCGCGACTGCCAGGCGGCTCAATTGGTGAGCAAGACATCCTTTATGTGGAAGCGTGGTTCAACAAGGGGCGGCGCTATACATGCGCGTGGATCGACCGTGGTAGCAGCGGCGACGTTATCCTGCTTACACAAGTTCCAGTTGCTGACCCGTACGACGGAGAAACGGAACAGTATGAATATGATCTGTATGATCGAGCGGTAGCACTCTATTCAGAGTGTCCGAGCGATGGTTACGAAATGCTGCGCTTTGGGCGAATTCTTTCAAGTACGGTGGTGCCGGGAGAGGCTCCTGCTACTTGGGTCGCAGTGCCAATCGATGAGAGTGGCACGCAAGGATATGTCAACATCGCTGCTGACGAGATCATCAAATTGTCGGACGCCGACTTTCCATTCTTCAAGGGCTGGAAAAAAGTTGATGAAAGCAATACACCGTTTAATCAGGATGGGTTATGCGGATACGATGAGCTTTGCCGTCTGACCGGCGTTGCTGATCCGCAGGCAACGTCCGGAATGATCCAGCCGCTCGAATACGACAATAACAACGACGATAATGCCAATCAGTTGCTCGCAGGCTATGTGCGGAATGCAGAGGGTGTGCGCACAAAGCTCAGAGGGTTGGTGTTCAACGCGCGCAGTGAGTGGGATCCGTCGCACAACGACGATCGCTATAAAGGTCTGAATGAACCAGATGGATTCTTTGGCAAGCAGAAAGATACCAACCCAGATGGCTATGCCTCGTTTATTAATTTTCTCGGAAACTTTCAGTTTCTGGACAAGTTGTCGTCCGAATCGTCGCTAGCAGATCAGAAGTTCTGGTATTTTCATCCGCTTGAATTTATCCGGCACTTCAGGAAATGCGGGTGGCTGAGTAAGAAGGAGATGCTTCGGCTTATACCGGATCGCGTTATTAGAAAGCCCGGGTCGCATAATTCGCCCTCTCAGGGAGTATGGGAATCGCCGAATCCAGATTATGCTTCATCTTTGCTTGATAGATTTGGACTGGGTTTGAACAATTCGATGAGGAAGTTCAAGCTTGATACCCCTGGCCGACAGGCGTGTTTTATGGCAAATGCTACACAGGAAACGGGGTGGTTCCGCTATCTTACGGAAGGGAATCGCAATGATGGCGCGACAGATCTGCACGGCGGTTGGTTTGGTCGGGGTTTTTTGCAATTGACAAATCCTAACGGAAATATGGGTGGTGGAAATAATAACTATTATAAATATTTTAAATTCATTGGTCGAAACCCGAGTTTGCCACCGGGGGAGCAGGAGTTGCGGTGGCGAAATGAGGTTGCAAGAGATGTTTGCCATGCGAGTCATAGTGCAGGTGCTTATTGGGTTTGGTCCGGAAAATCAATGCCAACGGCGAGCAATCCGTCGCGACCACGGGTGGATAATGCGAATAAATATGCGGATGAGATGAGTGTGAGCGAAAGAAGGACAATTCGAACAAATGCCGGTGTTAAGGTGTGGTATTACAACCAGTCCTTTGCGAATTGCGCTGCAGCAGTGAATTATCCGGGGGCTACTGGCAAAAATCCACCAAACATGAATGGTCTAGTAGATCGATCGACGTCGTTCACTAATGCGATAATGGTTCTGACTGATATTGCGGTTTTCAAGGGCCCAAATCAAGAGGATCTAACGTGGCCGGAAAATTTCACAAGGCGGAAGTTGTCGTGAGAAATTTATTTTTAGCGTTGGTGGCATTTTTGGGGCTCGATGGGGCTGCGATAGCTGAGTTGGCTCCTGATGGTCGATCCAATTATAGGGATAATATATTTCTGTTGGAGAGTCGGTGTGGGTATATTCTCGGTGAAAATATATCATCAAAAACCGTTGATTCGTCTGTGAATGTAAATAATGGGATTATATCGTTTGATTTTTATATTGTGATGAAGCTGGATAGGTCGGCTATACGCGGGAAGCTATCGTTTAGTTGCTTTGTGGCTGGGCCGAGTGTGTCAGGTTCGAGTGTTGCGAATAAAACTACCGCAGTCGACGAAATTGCTTTGGAAGATTCTGGTGGGCGATATGCGCGCAATATCGTATGGCAAAGGAAATATGAAGGAAAAGGATGGGATGGAACCGTTGCCTATGTTAATTCAGTATATGGCGATCGAGAAAGGGTGCGTGTTCCTGATTATTTTTTAATATGTCCTAATGCAATATATTTTCCGTGTTTCTCGTTTGAGGTTATAGGGAGGGGGCTTGCAAAAAAGGAAAGCGATCGAGTTCCTGTGGTGCTTGGCGGAATTGAAGTTGTTGCCTTGCGATCGACAGTTCCTGAAACAAATGAAGGGGGTCGATAGACTTTAATTCGCTATTAATTTGTCCGTGCGCTTGGGCGCGCGGTGTGCCGGGAATTCCAAAAAACCCTACTCAACTAGATAGCCGATATATGCAATCTCTCATTCGCAAAGGTGACAAGCTCGAACATGGCGGCGAAGTCACCAGCGGCTCGCCATGGACGATGTTCATGGACAGGCCACTTGCACGTAAAGGCGATAACGCGACCTGCGACTTGCATGGTCCGACCGTCATTGACGAGGGCGCCGACAAGTATTCCGATCGCGACGAGAAGCTGTTCGCGCTGGACGGCCATCGATGTGCATGTGGTTGTCGATTGATTTCGTCGCTAGCGAACGTCCACTTCGAGTAATGCCGGTCGATCTTTCTCCTGCCGGACGCCCCAGCGCGTATCCACTCAGGATGCGTTTCTGGCCGTGGGCATTAACTTGGTTCGTTTGTAATGTGTTGGGCCCGGTAGTCGTTTTGCTGGCATGGCCGAAAAGCGAGCCTGCGAGTGGCCTTAGGTTTTGGGGCTTGATTATTGGGGTGCCGAACGGGCTGTTTCTGGTCCTGCTCGGCTTTGGCCGCGCAGGCTACGAGGGGCTGTGGTATCGCGCATACTGGCGCAACCATCATCGTGACCGCTGGCTCGCTAAGAAGATCGGGTTCGCGCAGCGACCGCTTTATGTACTCGGCGCAGGCTATTGCCTGCCTCTTGGTGGGACATCTCTGTCCGACGTTCTGATGGGGAAACGCTCCCTCATGAAGGTGCAAGCCCCACGGCACGGCTCAGGAAAAGTTTTGTGCAATCGCTTTGAGGACAACGACCCGCTACTGGACGACCCGTCGAATGATCCGCCACTGGACGCTTCATTCATGGCGGATGAAGAGGAAACCCCAACTGACAATGCTGCCGTACCGAAGAAGGCCGATCCAGTTGTGCAGATGATCCGCGTTGCGCTTGAGCCTCTCGCTGGAAGCATTCACGCATTAACTCGATACGAAAGGGCATATTGGCCCCAAGTACGCGTATTGGCCGAGTCGGACGTCGCGAACATGCGTTTGACCCAGGTTCGTGCTGCGATGCATCTGGCGGCGCTTCCGCCCTTGGAAGTCCGGGCCGTTCCGGCTGCCGACGGGTTGCTTGTGGCCGATGTATGGCTCGATGTGCATGAATCCCGTCCGCTCCTCGTCATCGCTACGGCGTGGTACGACGATGATATCGATGAGAGCCTCGCCGAAGGATGTGTGGCTGCGTTGCTCGATGCCGGCTGTTTCGGGCTCCCGCACGAGGTCAGCCGAAAGGCTGCGCTACATAGGCCCGTTGCAGGTGATTCCGCCGAATCAGAATATGGTTTCGCGAACGCCGCGATCTGGGGCAAAGCCGATCCCGCGTCGGTGACGCGCGCGTGGATAACGCGGCCGGTTGAAAATTTCGACCGCGCTTTGAACGCTGCAGGGTTTGTGATTGCAGCAAAAGACGCTGCGCAGAGTCGGCTGGATCGTATTGTTGGCGACATGCGGGCAGCGAACGGTCTGCTGGCGATCGCTGCGGCGATCGAGTCCGGTGCCAGTGACGGACCGCAACTCGTCGTCGATGGTTCGCAGTCGGCCATCCTCCATGTCTTACCCCAAGATCAAACGGCTTCAACGCATGTCGATATCTAAAAATAACCTGCATAACGCGCAGCCTCAAGCGGCGTTAACCGAAGAAGCTCACAGCCGGGTCGCAGTCTGGGGGCTGCCTCTTGCCGCGTTGGTTATTGCCGTTGCAGCGCTTGTGCTGGCTTGGTTCCAGGGCGAGCGCCTCGGCGTCCCCGATGGCACGCCTCGCACACTGGCATTGATCGGTATTCCGGTATTGCTGGTTGTCATCGTGATCATTCATCTGATTGCGATATCGACTGGCGCATATGTGGGCGCTGCCAAACTATTTCGTCTGCAAACCGGCGAGAAGGAGGCTGCGACGGGACAGCAGATCAAACGCGATGCCCGTCTGCAACGCCTGTTCGAGGAACTACGGGTATCGCAGGGCCGGCGCTGGCGATACCGCTCACCGTGGCTGATGGTGCACGGCGCGGACACATTGCTCGATCAGGTTGCGCCGGGCCTGAAGCGCGCGGGCGCGATGCCGGTTGGCAATACGATCCTCGTGCACGCAGCACCGGACGGCATCGACGCGGGCGTGTGGCGCCGGCAGATCCGTAAGCTGCGGAGCAGACGGCCGGTCGACGGCGTGGTGCACGTCACGCACGTGGACGAGCGCGATATCGAATTGCCGCGCGTCCTCGCCGCGCTGGCCGCCGACATTGGCTGGGCCGCGCCTGTCACGGTGCTGCACGCCGTGCCGGCGCAGGGCGATCGACCCGAGACGTTCGAAGCGATCGGTGCATTTCCGCGGGCGGCATACAAGGGGGAGCAGCCGGCGCTGGTCCTGCGCGATCAACTTGCCGCGATCGAGCGTGGTACGGCGGACGCGGGCGTGCAGCAATGTACAGCGCCCACTCGGGTCAGCTATCTAGCCGAAATCTCGCAATACATCGGGACACAGCTCGAACACATCGTTACCGGCTGGCAAGCGCTTCGTGCATCGCAGTGGCTGCGCGCGCCGCTGGCGGACGTGATGTTCGCCCCCGTATTTACGGCGACAGCGGCGATGCCGACGCCAGTGCCGATCGCTGCGGACGCGAGCACAACGGTGACCAACATCCCGATCGAGGTCCCGCAGCAACCGCCTGCACTGCTACCCGCGTGGCGCGCAATCGCCAGCCGGCGACGCATTGGCCGGCGGGTCGGATTCTACTGGCCGGATGCGCTGGCGATGGGCGTGACCGTTGCGGCGATCGCGTGGTGCGCATGGATGACCGCATCGTTCGTCGGTAACCAGCAACTCATGCGCGAAGCGAAGGCGGCAGCGCGCGCGGCGGTCGATGCGCGGCCGCAGACCGCAGCCGCCTGGCGCGCGCAACTGGCGTTACAACAGTTGATGGAAAGGCTCGAATACCGGCAGCAGCATGGCGCACCGTGGCACCTGCGGGCGGCCCTGTCTCGCAATGACGATATCCTCGCCAGTCTCTGGCACCCGTACCGAATCGCTGCGACCCGCAACTTGCAGGCGCCTGTCGTCCAAACGATTGGCGAACTGTTGAAGGCAGCAGATCAGGCGCGCGCCGATAGCCTGCAATCGCAGGACACGCGACGTAGTACCTACAACGCGCTCAAGACTTATCTGATGCTCGGCGAGCCATTGCGCGCCGAACCCGCATTTCTGAAGCGCACGCTCGTCACCCTATGGGCGCGGCCGGTCGAGATGCCGCTCGGCGAGCGTGACGATACCGGCAGACGGCTTGCAGGCTTCTACGCCGATCACCTGAAAGCGCATCCCGAATGGCGGATAGCGACGGACGACCGCATCGTGACCTCGACCCGCAACATGCTGATCACGCAGATGGGACTCGCGTCGGCGGACGACACGGTGTACCAACGTATCCTCGACGAAGTCAAAAACAAATACGCCGACGCGTCGCTCGAAACGCTGCTGAATGGCGCAGATGTGCATGGAATGTTCAAGGCATCACAGACCGTCCCGGGGATCTATACGCGTGCGGCGTGGGACGGCATGGTTGCATCGGCAATCGACAAGGCGTCGCACGAACGCCGGATCAGCGGTGACTGGGTGTTGTCCGGTTCGCAGACTTCGCAGAGGATCGGCAATACGCTCGCGAACGGTATGACCCAAACCACGGCGATCGACGATGAGAAACGCGCGGCCGAGGAACTGAAGCAGCGATTGACGGCCCGGTATTTTGGCGAGTACACGGCGGCATGGCAGCGCATGCTCAACAGCATGCAGTGGCAACCGACGTCGAACCTCGGTGGCGCGGTCGAACAGCTTTCTCGACTGGCAGACGCGCAGACGTCCCCGTTGATCGCGTTGATGAAATCCGTGCAGTATCAGGCGCACACGGGCCGACCGTCGCAGGCGCTGGCCGCCACCCTGGTGAAAAAGGCGCAAAACCTGATCGGGGCTGACGAGCAGGCAGGTGCGACCGTCGTCAACCCGCTCGACAAGGCGTTTGGCCCGCTGCTGGTGCTGATGGGCGACACGGGCGCGTCGCCTGCCGCGGGAAATGGAAAGCGTGCCACGTCAGCCGACATCGCGCTAAGCGGTGTCAGCTTGTCGCGCTACCTGACGGCGGTCACGACGATGCGGCTGAAGCTGCAGCAGGTCGCCGGCAGTCCGGACGCTCAGGTAATGGCGCGCTCGCTCGCCCAGGCCGTGTTTCAAGGCAAGTTGTCGGAATTGTCCCAGGCGCGCAACGACGCGGCGCTCACGGCCGCGAGCCTGGGTACGGGGTGGGCGGGCTTCGGCGATACGGTGTTTGCGCAGCCGCTTGAAACCGCATGGCAGATGGTCTTGCAACCGGCCGCCGCGAGCTTGAATGACGCATGGCGAGCCGGTGTTGCCGCACCGTTCAACGCAGCGATGAGCGGCCGCTATCCGTTCTTCGATACGCAGGCCGATGCGTCCTTCGCCGAACTTGGCCGCTATGTACGACCCGATACCAGCTTGATTTCGCGCTTCATCACGACGCAACTGGCCGGCGTGATGAAACTCGAGGGCGATCGTTGGGCGCCCAGCGAACTTGCACCGCAGGCCTTGCAGTTTGATCCGACATTCCTGAGTGCCGTCCGGCAGTTGTCGACGGTTGGGGCACAGCTCTACCCGCAGGCCGATGCCGGGGAGAAATTCGACATGATGGCGCTGCCGACGCCGAACGTGACGCGATCGGAACTGTCGGTCGACGGCATGCAGATCGTCTATTTCAATCAGCAGGAGCGCTGGATCCCAGTGGCATGGCCCGGCAACGGCCTGAACGGGCACGCGAGGCTCACATGGCAGACGCGCGACGCAGGCGTGCGACAGGCATTTGATTCGGCCGGCGATTGGGCATTCCTGCGTCTGTTGAGCGAGGCTGAGATCAAGCCGCTCGATGGCACGCGCTATCGGCTCACGTGGAACACGGGGAGCAGCGAGCCGTTGTCGTACGTATTGCGTACGCGGGTCGGCGCCGGGCCGATCGACTTGCTGAAACTGCGCGGATTCCGCATGCCGGATCGCATTTTCGTCGTCGGCAAGGCGGGGGCCGTGCCGACGCCGCCGCTTCTGCCGCCGCTGCCACCGGATTTCCAGCCATGAGTGAAGACAAGAACAATCCGACGAAGCCTGCAGAGAGCGGTTTCGGTGCGGATGATGATCGATACCTGCGCTACTTCGATGCGGAGATGCGTTATCTGCGCGAGGCGGGGAGGGAATTCGCGCGGTCCCAGCCACAAGGCGCCCGCCGTGTGGGAATGACGATGCCTGGCGCGCGCCACGACAGTGTCGAGCAGACCTACGAGGGTTTCGCGTTTCTCACGAGCCGGCTGCGGATGAAGCTCGACGACGCAGCGCCGGAAATCACCGATCCACTGCTCGATCATCTGTGGCCGCATACAGGCCGCACGATTCCGTCGCTGACCATCCTCGAGTGTGTGCCGCGTACCGGCGAGGCACGGATACTCGATACGTTACCGCCCGGGTTGCAGGTACGTTCGACACCGGTCGGACCGGACGGGACGATATGCGTCTATCGAACCACTCGGGCGATACACTTGCTACCGCTCAACGTGCGCGAGGCGGGCGCGCGCATGCGCGAGGACGGCCGTACGGTAATCCGGCTCGCGTTCGACCTGCTGCACCGCGAGCAGCGATTGGTGGACGACCTGTCGCGTATCCGGCTATACCTGCATGGCGACCGCCCGACTGCATCGGCGCTGTACGCGGTTTTCACGCGCCAGGTGGAGTCGATCGGCGTGCGCATGCCGCGCCTGCTCGACGGCCAGCTACAACCGCGCCCGGCGATGACGATCGAGGCGGCGGGCTTCGGCGCGCAGGCGCGACTGTGGCCGACCGACCTCGATGTACGCGACGTCGATCTCGACCGCGAGCAGACGATGCTCGAATATTTCGCGTTCCCCGAAAAGTTCCACTTCGTGGATTTGTGCGGTTTCGACGCGGCCAGCGTGCCGCCGGGCGAAACACGTCTTGAATTCGAAATCGTGATTCGAGACCGGATCCCCGGTGACGTCACGTTCTGTGCGGACAACATCCGGTTGTTCTGCACGCCGGTGATCAATCTGCTCGAACTGGACGCGCAGGCAATCCGCCCCAATGCGCATGACCGCGACTATCCGGTGCACGCCCCGGCCTCCGCAGGCGAGCACGTCGAGCCCTACGATGTATTGTCGGTGGTGGCGACTGATCCGCGTACCGCGAGGCAATACCCGTATCAGTCGATCAAGGCATTCCGGCACCGCGGCGGGATGATCCGGCACGAGTCGCCGGATCGGTACTACCACGCTTCGATTCGGCAGGGCGTAACGGGCCAGCGCGAGATGGTCGTGACGTTGGGCGGGCATCTGTGGGCGGAACCGGGCAGCTTGCCGGACGGACACGTAACGGTCCGGGTGCTGGCAAACAACGGGCGCCTGCCGCGCATGGCGCTGCGTGAATCGATGGTTACCACGCCTGCTTCGACCTTCAATGGCGTCGAGCGCGTGCACAATTTGACGGCCCCGACGATGCCGCTGTATCCGCCGCGCGGCGGCGATTATGACTGGCGGGTGATTTCTCACTTCAATGGGGCCGGCACAACCGAGCTGAACATGATGGACGCGAATGTGCTGCGCGGCGCGCTGTCGTTGTACGACTGGACGCGAGATGACGATAACCGGCGACGCATCGACGCGATTCATTACGTTTGGCTCGATGAGGAAACGGAACGGGTGGGGGCGCGCGTCGACCGTATCGTGAATGTGAACGTGGGTATCGAGCCGTCGGGTTTTGCCGGGCCGGGTGACGTCGCGCTGTTCGGCGACGTACTCAGCCGTTTCGTCGGCCGCTATGCGTGCTTCCATTTTGCAGTGCGGCTCGTTCTGTATGAAGGCGTGGGCGGCCCGAGCCGGCGTTATCCATGCACGATCAAGACGGGAGATTGGCTGTGACGCCGCGAGCACATCCGATGATGCGAAGCATTCGATTGGCGGCTGCTATTGCGATGACGGCCGCGTTGCTGTCTGGCTGCGGGGTGTGGCAATCGACGAAAGAAACGGTCGGCGGCATGACACGCGCGATTTTCGTCACGAAGGTCAAGCAGATGAACCTCGTGATCGAAAGCCGCGCCGCGCTCAACGAGAACGAGCAGGGACAATCGCTACCGGTCGTGATGCGCGTTTATCAGTTGAAGGATGTGAAGGTCTTCGAGAACGCAGCTTACGTCTCGCTGCTCGATGACGACAGTGCGTTACTGAGGGCCGATCTGCTCGACAGCATGGAGACCACGCTCGTGCCTGGTGCCTCGGTGACGCTGTCCGCGCCAATGGCAGCCGACGCGCAAGCTGTGGGGGTGGCCGGGTTCTTCCGCGATCAGCGCGGTGCCGAATGGCAACTGGTGATTCCGAAGTCGACGTGGAAGAAGACGGATCCCGTCAAGTTGATCGTGACGGGCAACCGGATGGAGCTGGTGCCCTGAACGAGGGAACGCGACGGTGGCTGGCCCGACGCGTTACGTGTGCGAATTTGCCGTTCGGGATTCAAATTGCACACGCCACGAGGCCCAGCGCTGACGCCCAAGCCCGAATGACGATGCATCATCACTCCGGCAAATCCCGCTGACTCACATCCCACTCGATCCCGCCCGCATTGAGCTGCTCGATCTTCTCCATCCGCTGCCGCGCCAGTTCCGGCAGCCGGTTCGTCACGCCGATCACCAGCGCTTCGGCGAGCGCCAGCGCCGGCACGTTGGTCTGCAGCATCGCGAAAGGGCGACCCTGAATCCGCAGCACGATCTCCGCGAACTCGCCGATCGGCGAGCGCCATTCGTCGGTGATCAGCAGGATCCGCGCGCCGAGCCGGTGCGCGGCCTGCGCGAAGCGGATGCTGTCCTTCTGGTAGCGGCGAAAGTCGAAGATCACGAGCACGTCGTTGCGCCCCATGTCGGCCAGCGCGACGGACGCGAGATTCACGTTCGGCTCGACGGACTGCACGTGCGGCCGCGCATAGGCGAGCGTGAACGAGAACAAGGACGCGAGCGGCGCCGTATAACGACCGCCACCGCAGAACACGCGCACGTCCGGATCGGCCAGCACCGCCACGGCCGCATCGAACGCGGCGGCGTCGAGCCCATCGATCGTGGTCGCGAGCGATTCGGACAGCCGCTGGAAAATCGCCGCATGGTTGTCGCGCATGCCCGTTTCCGAATGAAACGCATCCATCCGCGCGAGCGGCGAATTCATCGCGGTGTCGATCTCGTCGTGCAGCGCCTGCTGGAACGACGAATAGTTCGGAAAGCCGATCCGGACGACGAAGCGGAACACGGTCGGGTCGCTGACTTCCGCCTGCTTCGCGAACTGCGCGATCGGGCCCAGCCCGAGACTGGGATAGCGATCCAGCAACGCGTGCGCGACCTTCTGTTCCGACGGCGTGAAGCTATCCATCTGGGATAACAACAACGCCCTGATGCTCGTCCCCATCGGCACTCCGGCTCTCTATCTGAATGGATTGACCAAACGGCAAGCGGGCGCCTGCCGGCAACTGCACGCATGTTAGCCGATTGACGTGCGGCAACCCGCGTGTGGCCCGAAATTAGAGGGACGCATCGCTCGGTCAGCCAATTCGTTCATGTGTGTAATAAATCGAACATACATCGGACCGAGCGTCGGCGTCCATTGGCACTCAATTCAGTGGTTACCCTAGTTTTTGGCGCAAAAATGTGAGTGTTATGATCGCGGCCTCGCTGAAATGTATCGTTTATTACATGTCGGATGGGCAGCGTCGATACGTAGTGGCGCACCGATGCAGCCCGGCATGGCCCGGTTTATTCGTCTGGAGGATCCCGTCATGAGGCGGCTGGTAATACTCACCCTGTTGTCGGCGATGAGCGTGTGCGCGTTCGCCGCGTCGGACCCGGCAGTCGAAGCGAAGAACGGCATGGTCGTGTCGTCGCAGCACTTCGCATCGCAGATCGGCGTCGACATCCTGAAGGCGGGCGGCAACGCGGTGGACGCGGCGGTGGCCGTCGGCTATGCGCAGGCCGTGACCAACGCGTGCTGCGGCAACATCGGCGGCGGCGGTTTCATGACGATCCACCTGGCCGACGGCCGCGACCGCTTCATCAATTTCCGCGAAACCGCGCCAGCCGCGGCGTCCGCGAACATGTATCTCGATGCGTCGGGCAACGTGATTCCGGAGCAGAGCCTGTACGGCTATCGCGCGGTCGGCGTGCCGGGCACCGTGGCCGGCCTCGATCTCGCGCAGCGCAAGTACGGGAAGCTGACGCGCAAGCAGGTGATGGCGCCGGCGATCCGGCTCGCGCGCGACGGCTTCGTGCTGACGCGCGGCGATACGGACATCCTCGATACGACGGTCGAGCGCTTCAAGAAGGATCCGGAAGCCGCGCGCATCTTCCTGCGCCCGGACGGCACCGCGTTGCAGCCGGGCGATCGCCTGGTGCAGAAGGATCTGGCCCGCACGCTCGAGCGCATCGCGGAGCAGGGGCCCGACGCGTTCTATCACGGCGAGATCCCGAAGATCGTGGAGGCAGCGGCCAAGCGCGGCGGCGGCGTGATCACGGCGGCCGATTTCGCGTCCTACCGCGCGCAGGACATGTCGCCGCTGACCTGCACGTATCGCGGCTACGAGTTCGTGTCGGCGCCGCCGCCGAGCTCGGGCGGCGTGACGATGTGCGAGACGCTGAACATCCTCGAAGGGTATGACCTGCGCAAGCTCGGCTACCACTCGGCCGCGGCGGTCCACTACATGACCGAAGCGATGCGCCACGCATACGAAGACCGCAACACGCTGCTCGGCGATCCGGACTTCATCGACAACCCGATCGCGAAGCTCACGAGCAAGGAATATGCGGCGCAGATCCGCAACAGCATCCATGCCGATACGGCGACGCCGTCGGTCGACGTGCAGCCCGGCGTCGGCGTGCACGAGAAGCCGGAAACGACGCATTACTCGATCGTCGACCACGACGGCAACGCGGTGTCGACGACCTATACGGTCAACGGCCGCTTCGGCGCCGTGGTCATCGCGCCGGGCACGGGTTTCTTCCTGAACGACGAGATGGACGATTTCACCGTGAAGGTCGGCGCGCAGAACCTGTTCGGCCTCGTGCAGGGCACGCGCAACTCGATCGCGCCCGGCAAGCGTCCGCTGTCGTCGATGGCGCCGACGATCGTGAAGAAGGACGGCAAGGTGTTCATGGTGGTCGGTTCGCCGGGCGGCTCGCGCATCATCACGATCACGCTGCAGACCGTGCTGAACGTGATCGACTACGGGATGACGCCGCAGGATGCGGTCGCCGCGCCGCGCATCCATCACCAGTGGCTGCCCGATGCGGTCTATTACGAAACCTACGGCCTGTCGCCCGACACGCTCGCGATCCTGCGCAACATGGGCTACAAGATGGTCGAGCAGACGCCGTGGGGCGCCGCCGAGCTGATCCTGGTCGGCCTGCCGGGCACCGAAGCGGCGAGCCGCCAGAGCTCCGGGAACGATTCGTCCGTGTCCGGCAACGTGCGGGTCGGCTTCATCTACGGCTACAACGACCCGCGCCGTCCGGCGGGCGCCGCGATCGGCTACTGATCCGATCGCTTCATGCCGAATCGCTGCTGCCGGCGTTCGCGTTGCCGCGAATGCCGGTGCGGCGGCGGCGCGTCCGTCGGCGGACATCCGCCAGCCTGAGCGGCCCGCGCGCCTTTTTTCCGTCAACTCCATCGCCATGCGGCGAATTCCCTCATGAACAAACGAATGTCTGCGGCAGGCTGGATCCTGCTCGCGATGGCAGCCGGCATCCTGATCGGCTACCTGATCTATACGCAGCTTCCGGACAAGCAGTCGGCCGCGGAAATCGCCGGCTACATCTCGCTCGTGTCCGACGTGTTCCTGCGGCTGATCAAGATGGTGATCGGCCCGCTGGTGTTCTCGACGCTGGTCGTCGGCATCGCGCACATGGGCGACGCGTCGTCGGTCGGGCGCGTGTTCGTGAAGGCGCTCGGCTGGTTCGTCACCGCGTCGCTGATCTCGCTGCTGCTCGGCCTGCTGATGGCGAACCTGCTGCGGCCCGGCGAGAACCTCGGCCTGCCGCTGCCGGATATCGGCGCGTCCGCGCATCTGGCGACGTCCAAGTTCACGCTGAAGGATTTCGTCGGCCACATGGTGCCGAAATCGATCGCCGAGGCGATGGCGAACAACGAGATCCTGCAGATCGTCGTGTTCTCGATGTTCTTCGGCGTCGCGCTGGCCGCACTCGGCGAGCGCGGCAAAATCCTCGTCGCCGCGATCGACCAGCTCGCGCACGTGATGCTGAAGATCACCGGCTACGTGATGAAGCTCGCGCCGCTCGCGGTGATGGCCGCGATGGCGTCGACCGTCGCGGTCAACGGGTTGTCGATCCTGCTGAAGTTCGCGGTGTTCATGGGCGACTTCTACGTGAGCCTCGTGCTGCTGTGGGCCACGCTCGTCGCGGCCGGGCTGCTGTTTCTCGGCCGCCGCGTGTTCAAGCTGCTCGTGCTGATCAAGGAAGCGTTCATGTTGTCGTTCGCGACCGCGAGCTCGGAAGCCGCGTATCCGAAGATCCTCGACGCGCTCGACCGTTTCGGCGTGCGCCGCAAGATCTCGAGCTTCGTGATGCCGATGGGCTATTCGTTCAACCTCGACGGCTCGATGATGTACTGCACGTTCGCGTCGCTGTTCATCGCGCAGGCGTACAACATCCACCTGTCGCTCGGCACGCAGATCACGATGCTGCTGATCCTGATGCTGACCTCGAAGGGGATGGCCGGCGTGCCGCGCGCGTCGCTCGTCGTGATCGCCGCGACGCTGCACCAGTTCGACATCCCGGAAGCCGGACTGCTGCTGATTCTCGGCGTCGACACGTTCCTCGACATGGGCCGCTCGGCCACGAACGCGGTAGGCAACTCGATCGCCAGCGCGGTGGTCGCGAAGTGGGAAGGCGAGCTGATGTCGGAGTCCGAAGCGAACGCGCATGCCGCGCATCTCGATGCCGAACTCGAACGGCAGAGCCGCGAGCCGGCCTATGGCGCTGGTCAGACCACGTCGACCTGACGCTCAGGCCGCCAATGCGTCGTCGATGCACGCCGCGAGCACCATCGCGGCGGCGTTGCCGGGCGTCGAGCCGAGCAGTTGCGGCGCATAGACGCTGTCGCCGATCTCGATCGGTCGCCCCGACAGCGCGCACACGCCGCGCTTGCGCGTCGTGAACAGGCGCCACTTCTGGTAGCCGTAGTGTCCGGTGCAGGCGTCGCACCACGAAATCATCACGGTGTCGGCCGTGGGCCGTTCGAGCACGCTGATGGTCGGCTTGCTCGTCGCGTCCCACGACGGCAGCCGGTCGCGCGTGACGCTGCGCCGCCGCGGCCCGCCCCACGAGACGGACGGCATGTCGAAGCTGCCGATTGCGGCGACGGTCATGAGCCAGGGCATTGCACGGTTGCTCATGTTTCTGTTCCTCGAAACGTTACGCGGTGCCGCGACGCGCGGCATCACGACAGGCGGATGCGCGGCTGCACCCAGCCGTTGATCCGTTCGGCGATCCACAGCAAGGTCGCCTTGCAGAAGCCGTGCAGCGCCTGCTGGTGCCGCCGGTAGAGCATCAGGTGGCTGAACTGCGCGAAACGCCCCTGGATGAAGCCACCGCGGAAGAACCCGAACTGCCCGAGCGTGCCGAACGCGTCGTAATCGCTGATCGACACCAGCGCGCCGAAATCGTGGAACGCGAACGGCGGAATCGGCGTGCCGTCGAGCCACGCGGGCAGGTGCTTCGCGAGATGCTCGGCCTGCTGCGTCGCGACCTGCGCGGTCGGCGGCAGCGGCCGTTCCTGGCCGTCGAGCTGCAGGCTCGCGCAATCGCCGATCGCGAACACGTGTTCGTCGCCGCTCGCCTGCAGCGTGGGGCCGACGACGATCTGGTTCGCGCGGTTCGTGTCGAGCCCGCCGAGCCCCTGCATGAAATCGGGCGCCTTCACGCCGGCCGCCCAGACCATCAGGTCCGCTTCGGCGAACGAGCCGTCGCCGTAGTGGAAACCGTTCGCGTCGGCCGACGTGACGCGCGTCGACGTCAGCACGCGAAAGCCGATCTGTTCGAGCCGCCGCTGGGCCGACGCGGAAATCCGCGGCGGAAATGCGTTGAGGATGCGCGGGCCGCTTTCGAGCAGCGTGAGCTGCAGCCGCTCGCGCACCGTTTCGTCACCGTACGCCTGCGCCACTTCCAGCAAGCGGCTGAGCTCTGCCGCGAGTTCCACGCCCGTCGCGCCCGCGCCGACGATCGCGACGCGAAACGGCTCGTCGCGCGCGATGCTGCGGAACACGCGCATTCGCAACGCTTCGTTGAAGGTCTCCGCCTGCTGCTGGCTGTCGATGAAATAGCAGTGCTCGCGCACGCCGGGCACGCCGAAATCGTTGGCCTGGCTGCCGAGCGCGAGGATCAGCACGTCGTAGTCGAGTTCGCGTGCGTCGATCACCACGTCGCCGTCCTGCGAGCGGATCTCGCCGAGCTGCACGCGGCGGCGCGCGCGATCGAGCCCCTTCAGTTCGCCGGGCTGGTACGTGTAGCCGTGGTCGCGGGCATGGGCGAGGAAGATCACCTGTTGCTGCTGGACGTCGCGCGTACCGGCCGCGATCGTGTGCAGCATCGGTTTCCAGATATGCGTCGGACTGCGGTCGACGATCGTGATCTGCGCCCGCCCGGACCGGCCGAGACGCTCGCCCAGACGGGTCGCGAGCTGCAGCCCGGCGATCCCGCCGCCGACGATGACGATACGTGTAGGGGTTGTCATGGATAAATCATCAGGTGATGAATAAGGTATGATCCTAGCGCTTCCCGGCTCCGCGTGTCAACGGAGCGGGGCAGGCCGCCCGATTCCGGGCCGGGAAACCGGCGCCGGACATGGGCATTCGAATCGTTCAAGGAGCAGGCAAAACGTGGCAGAAGTCACTGAGCGCGCGCCGTCGAAGCGGCGTACGCGCGGACGGCCGTCGGCGGATGCATCCGTCGGTCCGGACGTGATATTGCGGGCCGCGCGCCGCACGTTCGCGAAGCGCGGCTACGACGCGACGAGCGTGCGCGAAGTCGCGCGCGAGCTAGGGATCGACGCGGCGCTGATCGCGCATCACTTCGGTGCGAAGGAAACGTTGTGGCTGGCGGTCGTCGAGCAGATCGTCGAGCTGGCCGAACCGATGTTCGACGCGCTGCGCGCGTTGCGTACGTCGCCGCTGCCGCATCGCGACCGCGTGCGGCGCGCGCTCGAGCTGTGCGTCGATCACGAATTCGCGGAGCCGGATATCGGCATGTTCTTCTCGACCGCGGCGACCGAGGAGGGCGCGCGGCTCGATCGGCTGCAGGAGCGGATCGTGCGCCCGTATCACGATGCGATGTTTCCGCTGATCGCGGACGCGGTCGAGGCCGGCGCGATCCGTCCGGTCGATCCGAACGTGCTGTTCTTCATGATCGCGAGCGCGATCGGCACGACGGTGTCGTACAGCCACATGATGCTGGAGTACACGTCGCTGCCGACGCGGCCGGAGGCGTTCCGCGAGGCCGTGCTCGGCGTCGCGTTCAACTTCCTCGGCGACCGGGACTGAGCGCCGCGCGATGCGCGCGGTCACGTCGCCGCAACCAGGCCCAGTTCCCGCACCGCGTTCCGCGCGGTGTCGCGCAGCGCATCGACGAGCGGCGACGGCGTACGGTACGCGAGCGCCACTTCGTACGCGAGCGGGCTGCCCGCATCCTTCAGTTCGCAGAACGTAATGCCTTGCGGATGCATCGGCACGAACAGGCGCGGCATCAGCGCGACGCCGATGCCGCCGGCGACGAGCCCGGCCGTCGTCTGCATCTGGCGCGGCTGCTGGACCACGCGCGGCGCGAAGCCCGCCTGGGCGCACGCCGTCACGATCAGCGCGTGCATGCCGGGCCCGTGGTGCGCGGCAAACAGGACCCACGGTTCGTCCGCCAGCTCGGCCAGCGCGATGCGGCGGCGGCGCGCGAGCCGATGCCCGTCCGGCAGCGCGGCCACCATCCGGTCGCGCAGCAGCGGCTCGACATGCACGTCGCCGGCGTCGGCCACCGGCAGCACGACGAGGCCGACGTCGGTGCGGTCCTGACGCAGCGCAAGCACCTGCTCGGCGGTCGTGCCTTCTTCCAGCTGGAAATCGACGTCGGGATGCCGTTCCTGGAACGCGCGCAGGATCAGCGGCAACAGCGCGTTCACCGTGCTGTCGACGAAACGCAGCCGCAGCGTGCCGCCGAGGCCGGCGCCCGCCCGGCGGGCCACGGCCACCGCGCGCTCGGCCTGTTCGAGTGCGCGCCGTGCTTCGAGCAGGAACGCTTCGCCGGCCGGCGTGAGCCGCGCGCCGCGATTGTCGCGTTCGAGCAAGGCGACGCCCAGTTCGTCCTCGAGCTTGCGGATCGCCGCGCTGAGCGGTGGTTGAGCCATGTGCAGCCGTTCGGCCGCGCGGCGGAAGCTGAGCGTTTCGGCCACTGCGATGAATTGCCGGAACTGGCGCAGATCGATCATGCGATACCTTCCATGTATCAGTAGATCATCGAATTCGTATTTTACCTATCACTCCGAGCTGTCCAGAATGTCCCTGTCGTCAACCGTCGATACTCAGGAGGACAGATCATGACGGGCAATGAACAGCAACGCACGGCAATCGTCACGGGCGGGTCGAGCGGGATCGGTTTCGCGATCGCGAGCCGGCTGGTGCAGGACGGGTATCGCGTCGCGATCGTCGGGCGCGATGCGGCGAGGCTGGAGGCCGCCGTCGAGCGTCTCGGCGGCGCAGCGATCGGGCAGGCCGGCGATCTGAGCGTCCGGCGCGACGCGCAAGCGGTGGTCGCCGCGATCGTCGCGCGATGGCCGCGTATCGACGTGCTGGTCAACAATGCGGGGCGGACCGGGCGCGTCGGCGCGGATACCGAAGCAGGGGAGGCCGAGGCCGTATGGGATGCGGTGCTCCATGCGAACCTGAAAAGCCTGTTCCTGACGACGATGGCCGTGCTGCCGCATCTGGCCGACCGTGCCGCGCGAATCGTCAACATCGGCTCGATCGCGGCGCGCGCCGGCAGCCTGTTGCCGGGCGGCCTCGCGTATGCGGCCGCGAAGGCCGGCGTCGAAGGCTTCACCGTCGCGCTGGCGCGCGAACTCGGGCTGCGCGGCGCGACGGTCAATACGGTCGCGCCCGGCTATATCGCCGGCACGCGCTTGTTCGGCGACAGTGGGGTCGCGCCGGCCGTCGCGGCGATGATCCGCGCGCAGACGCCGGCCGGCCGCGCCGGGCAGCCGGACGACGTCGCCGATGCGGTCGCGTGGCTCGCCGGGCCGCGCGCATCGTTCGTCACGGGCGCGACGATCGCGGTGAACGGCGGCTGGCGCGTCGGATGATGCATGGCGCGCGCGGCCTGCGCGTCATTCGGAATCGATCGGCGGCTTGTCGCCGAGCCAGCGCCGCGCGCCGGGCCCGTTGCGGCCCGCGCGGTCTTCCGGGTTGGTCAGCTTGCAGCGTTTCAGGGACAGGCAGCCGCAGCCGATGCATTCGTCGAGGTTGATGTAGAGCCGCTGGAGCTCCTCGATGCGGCTCGCGACACGCTGCTTCCACCCGCGCGACAGCCGCTGCCAGTCCTTGTTGCTCGGCGCGGTGTCCTCGGGCAGGCTGACGAGCTGCTCGGCGATCTCGTCGAGCGAATAGCCGATCTTCTGCGCGAACACGATGAATGCGATCAGTCGCAGCACCGCGCGCGAATAGTGGCGATGGCTCGAGCCGTTGCGGTGCGACTTGATCAACCCGCGCATCTCGTAGAAACGCAGCGTCGACGCCGGCACGCCGCTGCGCGCGGCCACTTCGCGGATCGACATCAGCGGCCATTGCGGGGTTTCCTGGATACCCATGACACCCTCCGGGAAAGCTTGACTTGAAGTTAACTTCAACTTTTATGCTACGCGGCAGTTTAACCCGTCGCGAGGCATCATGCTCTCCTTTTCCCTACGCAGGACGCCGCCTTTGGGCGCCGCCTGCGCCCTGTTGCTGGCGTTGTCGGGTTGTCACGACGGCAAAGGCACATCGTCAGCCCAGCCCCTTCCCGAAGTCGGCGTCGCTACCGTCGCGCCGCGTACCGTCCGCCTCGCGGACGAATTCAACGGACGCGTCGAAGCGGTCGACGCGGTCGAACTGCGGCCGCGCGTGAGCGGCTATCTGCAGCGTGTCGCGTACAAGGAGGGCGACGTGGTCGCGCAGGGCGCGCTACTGTTCGAGATCGATCCGCGCCCGTATCGCATCGCGCTCGACCGTGCGAATGCGCAGCAGCAGCGCGCCCGCGCGGCCGCAAGCCTCGCGAACGTGCAGCTCAAGCGCGTGCAGACGCTGATCGATGCGCATGCGACGTCGCAGGAAGAGCTCGACAATGCGCGCGCCACCGCCGAGCAGGCGCGTGCCGATCTGCAGGCGGCCGATGCGGCCGTGGCCGACGCGAAGCTCAATCTCGGCTTCACCGAAGTGCGCGCGCCGATCGCGGGCCGCGTCGGCCGCGCGGTCGCGACCGTCGGCAACCTCGCGCGCGCGGACGACACGCTGCTGACGACCGTCGTGTCGCAGGATCCCGTCTACGTGTATTTCGATTGCGACGAGCAGAGTTACCTGCGCTACAACGCGCGGCGCGCCGATCCGGCGCATCGCGCGATCGGCGCCGATCCGGTGCGCGTCGGACTCGCGAACGAGACGGGCTTCCCGCATGCGGGCACCGTCGATTTCCTCGACAATCGGCTCGATTCGCAGACAGGCACGATCCGCGCCCGCGTGCGGCTGCCGAATGCGGACCATACGTTTACGCCGGGCCTGTATGCGCGCGTGCAGCTCGTGAGCGGCCGCGACCAGGATGCATTGCTGGTCGACGACAAGGCCGTGCTGACCGACCAGGATCGCAAGTACGTGTACGTGCTCGGCCCCGGCGACAAGGCGCTGCGCCGCGACGTGACGATCGGCCGCGAACTCGACGGCGAGCGGATCGTCGAGAAGGGGTTGCAGGCGGGCGATCGCGTGGTGGTCGACGGCGTGCAGCGCATCTACTATCCGGGCGCGCAGGTGAAGCCGAAGGCGCTGCCCGTGCGGGCGGCGCCGGACTCCGGCGCCGGTACGCAGGCCGTGGCCGATGCCGGCGCGCCTGCCGCGCGATAACGGGAGCCACGTGATGGATTTCTCCCGATTCTTCATCGACCGGCCGATCTTCGCGGTCGTGCTGTCGATCGTCATCTTCGCGCTCGGCCTGATCTCGATTCCGATGCTGCCGGCCGGCGAATATCCGGAGGTCGTGCCGCCGAGCGTCGTCGTGCGCGCGACGTATCCGGGCGCGAACCCGAAGGAAATCGCCGAATCGGTCGCCGAACCGCTGGAAGAGGCGATCAACGGCGTCGAAGGCATCATGTACATGAAGTCGGTCGCCGGTTCGGACGGCAGCCTGCAGGTCGTCGTCACGTTCCTGCAGGGTGTCGATCCCGATACGGCCGCCGTGCGCGTGCAGAACCGCGTGAGCCAGGCGCTGTCGCGCCTGCCCGACGAGGTGCGCCAGTACGGCGTGACCACGCAGAAGCAGTCGCCCACGCCGCTGATGTACGTGAGTCTCTACTCGCCGGACAACAGCCGCGATTCGCTGTATCTGCGCAATTACCTGACGCTGCACGTGAAGGACGAGTTGTCGCGCCTGACCGGCATCGGCGACGTCGGCGTGTACGGCTCCGGCGACTACGCGATGCGGCTGTGGCTCGACCCGAATCGACTTGCGTCGCGCGGGCTCACCGCGAGCGACGTGATCGCGGCCGTGCGCGAGCAGAACGTGCAGGTGTCGGCCGGTCAGCTGGGTGCGGAGCCGTCGCCGAAGAAGAACGACTTCCTCGTGTCGATCAACGTGCGCGGCCGCCTGCGCACGGTGCAGGAATTCAGCGACATCGTGCTGCGCAACGGCGACGACGGCCAGGTCGTGAAGCTGTCCGACGTCGCGCGCATCGAGCTCGGCGCGGGCGACTACACGCTTCGCTCGTATTTCAACGACAGGCATTCGGCCGTGGTCGGCATCTTCCTGTCGCCGGGCGCGAACGCGCTCGACGTCGCGAAAGCCGTGTATGCGAAGCTCGACGAGCTGTCGAAGCGCTTCCCGCCGGGCGTCGCGTATCGCGCCCGTGTGGGACCCGACCGTGTTCGTGCGCGAATCGATCCGCGCGGTGCAGCACACGCTGATCGAGGCCGTCGTGCTGGTCGTGCTCGTCGTGATCCTGTTCCTGCAGACGTGGCGCGCGTCGATCATTCCGCTCGTCGCGGTGCCGGTGTCGGTGGTCGGCACGTTCGCATGGCTGTACCTGCTCGGCTATTCGATCAACACGTTGACGCTGTTCGGGCTCGTGCTCGCGATCGGGATCGTCGTCGACGATGCGATCGTTGTCGTCGAAAACGTCGAGCGCAACATCGCACGGGGCCTGAGCCCGCGCGATGCCGCGCACCAGGCGATGCGCGAGGTGTCGGGGCCGATCGTCGCGATCGCGCTCGTGCTGTGCGCGGTGTTCGTGCCGATGGCGTTCATGTCGGGCGTCACCGGCCAGTTCTACAAGCAGTTCGCGGTGACGATCGCGATCTCGACGGTGATCTCCGCGATCAACTCGCTGACGCTGTCGCCCGCGCTCGCCGCGAAGCTGTTGCGTCCGCACGGCGCGCCGAAGGATGCGTTGACGCGCGCGCTCGATCGCGCGTTCGGCTGGCTGTTTCATCCGTTCAATCGCTTCTTCGAGCGCAGCTCCGATCGCTATCACGGCGTCGTCGGTCGCACGCTGAAGCGGCGCGGCGTGGTGTTCGCGGTCTATGCGGTGCTGCTCGCGGCGACCGCGCTATTGTTCAATGCGGTGCCCGGCGGTTTCATCCCGGTGCAGGACAAGCTGTACCTGTTCGCGGGCGCGAAGTTGCCGGAAGGCGCGTCGCTCGCGCGCACCAGTGCGGTGACCGAGCAGATGACGAAGATTGCGCTCGGCACCGACGGCGTCGAGATGGTGCCGGCGTTCGCGGGGCTGAATGCGCTGCAGGGCGTGAACACGCCGAACATCACGAACTCGTACGTGATCCTGAAGCCGTTCGACCAGCGTCACCGCAGCGCCGCGCAGATCAACGCGGACCTGAACGCGCGCTTCGCGGCGATCGATGGCGGCATCACCTATGCGCTGATGCCGCCGCCGATCCAGGGTCTCGGCAACGGTTCGGGCTACTCGCTGTATCTGGAGGATCGCGGCGGGCTCGGCTACGGCGAATTGCAGAAGGCGCTCAGCGCGTTCCAGGCCGCGGTCGCGAAGACGCCGGGAATGAGCTATCCCGTCAGCTCGTACCAGGCGAACATCCCGCAGCTCGAGGTGAAGGTCGACCGGCTGAAGGCGAAGGCGCAGGGCGTTGCGCTGACCGATCTGTTCAATACGTTGCAGGTGTATCTCGGCTCGATGTACGTGAACGACTTCAACGTGTTCGGCCGCGTGTATCGCGTGATGGCGCAAGCGGATGCCGGCCACCGGCAGACGGCCGCCGACATCGCGAACCTGCGCACGCGCAACGCGAAGGGCGAGATGGTGCCGATCGGCTCGATGGTGACGGTCGGGCCCGCGTACGGACCCGACCCGGTCGTCCGCTACAACGGCTATCCGGCCGCGGACCTGATCGGCGACGCCGATCCGAAGACGATGTCGTCGTCGCAGGCGATCGCGAAGCTGCAGCAGATCGCGAAGGACGTGCTGCCGCCGGGCATCACGCTCGAATGGACCGACCTCAGCTATCAGCAGGTCACGCAGAGCAACGCGGCGATCGTCGTGTTCCCGCTCGCGGTGATGCTGGTGTTTCTGGTGCTCGCGTCGCTGTACGAGAGCTGGACGCTGCCGCTCGCGGTGATCCTAATCGTGCCCGTGTGCATGTGCGCGGCGCTGTTCGGCGTGTGGCTGTCCGGCGGCGACAACAACGTGTTCGTGCAGGTCGGACTCGTCGTGCTGATGGGGTTGGCGTGCAAGAACGCGATCCTGATCGTCGAATTCGCACGCGAGCTTGAGATCCAGGGCAAGGGCACGGTCGAAGCGGCGCTCGAAGCGTGCAAGCTGCGGCTGCGTCCGATCGTGATGACGTCGGTCGCGTTCATCGCGGGCTCGGTGCCGCTGCTGATCGGCAGCGGCGCGGGCAGCGAGGTGCGGGCGGCCACCGGCGTCACCGTGTTCGCCGGGATGCTGGGCGTCACGCTGTTCGGGCTGTTCCTGACACCCGTGTTCTACGTGGCGATCCGCAAGCTCGCGGGCGGCACGCCGGCCGTCTGGAGCGAACAGCACGGCACCCTCGAAGGAGAAAACCGATGAGCGCCGCTTTCCGTCTTTCCGCGCTCGCGATGTCGGTGACGCTCGCCGCCTGCGCAGTGGGCCCCGATTTCAAACGGCCGGATACGGCCACCGCCGCGCGGTTCGCGCGCGACGCTCACCCGGCGACGCAGCGCGACGCGGCGCCGGCCGATACACAGCCCGATACGCAGCGCGATGCATCGGCGGCCGCCGATGCCGCGTTCTGGCGCAGCTTCGGCGATCCGGCGCTCACGCAGTTGATCGATGCGGCGCTCGCGGCGAACCAGGATCTACAGGTCGCCGTGTCGCGCTACGACGCGTCGAACGCACTGCTGTCGCAGGCGACGTTCGACCGCTATCCGACGCTCACCGCGAGCGGTCAGATCGGCCATCAGCTGATGAGCAAGGATCAGGCGTTCGGCGCGCCGCGCAGCCAGCGCGATATGCCGACGTCGAGCGTGGGCATCAACGCCGCGTGGGAACTCGACCTGTTCGGCCGTGTGCGTCGCTCGATCGAATCGCAGCGCGCGGAGACGGCGGCCAGCGCGGCCGACGTGCGCGCGGTGCGCGTCGCGATCGCGGGCGAGGCTGCGAGCACGTATGTCGACCTGCGCGGCTCGCAGGAGCGGTTGCGGATCGCCCGCGAGAACGCCGACAACCAGAAGCAGACGCTCGCGCTGATCAATGCGCGCGTCGGCGCGGGACGCGGCTCCGAGCTCGATGCGGCGCGAGCACGCGCGCAGTACGAATCGACGACATCGCGGATCGCCGTGTACGAAGCCGCGATCGGCGTCGACGAGCATCGGCTCGCGGTGCTGACCGGGCAGACGCCGGATGCGTTGATCGGCCGGTTCGACTGGCCGAAGACGGGCACGCCGGTGCCGTTGCCGGCGCTTGCCGCCGATATCGATCCCGGTACGCCGGGCGACCTGCTGCGCCGCCGTCCCGATGTCGCGGCCGCCGAGGCGCGGCTGCATGCGGCGACCGCGCGCGTCGGCGTAGCGACCGCCGACCTGTTTCCGCGCTTCACGCTGTCCGGGCTGCTCGGCAGCGCGACGAGCAGCTACGGGTTCTTTCGCGCGGGCAGCGACACGAACCTGATCGCGCTCGGCATCGACTGGTCGTTCCTCGACGTCGGCCGCGTGCGTGCGCGGATCGCCGCGAGCGACGCGGAAGCGGCCGGCCAGCTTGCGCAGTACCGGCAAACCGTGCTCGGCGCGCTCGAGGAAACCGAGAACGCGTTGCTGCGTGTCGCCCGAACGCGTGACGAGACCGCGCACCTCGTGCGCGCGGCCGACGACAGCGCGCGTGCCGCACAGCTCGCGCAGGCCCGCTTCTCCGCCGGCGCGATCGACTACTACGAAGTGCTCGACGCGCAGCGGACGCTGCTGCAGGCGCAGGATGCGGCGGCCGACGGGCGGATGCGCAGCGCGGCGTCGACGGTCGCGCTGTACAAGGCGCTCGCGGGCGGCTGGCCGGCCGGCATGGGGCAGGGCCCACAAGGCCCGCTCGCTCGGTCGGGGAAGTGACGCGAGCAGTGCGGCGCGGCGGTCGTGGCGCCGCGTCGCGCGATGAAACGCTTGCCTTGCCGATCGGTGGGCAACGCCTAGGCGATTGCAGGCGCATGAAAGCGCCGTCGTTCTCGCGGTAAAATTTAATTGCAACTGCAATTAAGCGAGAGAAACGACCTGACTTGACGTCCTCCACCGCCTAAAGGCGGCGGATTCCCACACCTGGCGATGCACGTCCGCATCGGAGAATGTTCACGGCAGCGTTGATATCACGATCATGCACGACACCACATCCACTGCAGGCCCACTCTCTTATTCTCAGTCCCGCGATACCTTTCGGCCGCGTCGTGCTGTCTTTCGACCCGCACGCCGAACAGGACTGGGTGGAACTCCTTTCGTCGACTTCCTCGAACGTGGCCCCATGCGCGATCGCTTTGTAGCGGAGCTTGTTTCGGAAGGACGACCAGGATGCGTCGTAGACGCTCTTCGCCATCCTGGTTCTGACGAGTTTTGCGGCCGACACGTTGCCAACCGCGATGTAATCGAAGCGCCGCACCAGATCGAGCGCGAGCTTGTGTTGAAAATCGGCTCGGGCATTCGCGATCTTTGCGTGCAACTTCGCGATATGTCGCTTGTGCTTTCGCGCTCGCTGCGCTTTCGCCAGCTTTTCCGCCGCTCGTCGACCGAACTGGTCATTGGGCAGCTTTTCTCCGGTCGAAAGTGTGGCGAAGTCTTTCAGGCCGAGATCGATGCCAACACCGGAACGGATCGGGCGGGCCTGCACATCGGGCATCTCGATCACGATGTTGAGAAACCAGTTGCCGCGTGCATCCTGCGCAAAGTTGGTTCCGTCCTTGATCTTCCCTTCGGGAAGCGCTCGGCTGTTGAACACGCGAAACGTGTTGCCGGCGAAACGGAACGCGTCCCCCTGGCGCTTCAGGTCGCGGCCCTTCAGCGGCACCCAGCCCAGCGATTTCCTGCCGCGATAGCGCAGGTAGGGCCGACGGTGCTGACTGCGCGACTTCGCATATTGCTCGCACGTCGCGTTAATCGTGCCGGAGTGGATGTCGAGTTCCTTGCTGCTGCCGGTCGTCAGCACGTTCAGGTCGAATCCTGTAGGCCACTTCTTGCCCCACTTGAGCGCGTGCTTCTGCGTGTCATTGCAGAAGTTCCAGACGTAGTTCACCACGCGGCTCTGCTTGTTGAGCAGTCCGTTGAGCGATTTCACCCGGTAGCGATAGACAAGGATCATGCAGGTGATCCTAACCCGTGGAAGAAGCTGTCTGTCAAAAGCACTCCTTTCCTTCCCGTCCTGAAGGACGGGGTTTCTCGGAGCAAATTCTGATGAACGCAACCGAACCAGATCTGTGGTTCTCGTTCGTCCGCGCGCACCGGACGATGATCCGCGAGATCGAGCGTCGCCTCGCGGCGGCCCGCCTGCCTGCGTATGCGTGGTACGACGCGCTGTGGGGGCTCGAAAGCGGCCCCGACGGTACGCGCCGCATGCACGAACTGGCCGACGTGCTCGCGATCGAGCGCTACAACCTGACGCGGCTCGTCGACCGGCTCGAACAGGAGGGGCTCGTCACGCGCACGCGTTCGGCGGACGATGGCCGTGCCGCGTTCGCGAGCATCACCGACAAGGGGCGGACGCTGCGCAAAAAGATGTGGAAGGTGTACCAGTCGACGGTCGCCGAGCTTTTTCTCGACCAGTTCGCCGGCAAGGAGCGGGCGGCGATGGCCGCCGCGCTCGATCGTGCGACCGCTGCGGCGCGCGACGCGGCAGCCGACGCGAAGTAGCGGTGTCCGGCGTACCGGGCGGCCGTGCACCGCACGGGCGCACCGGGTCGCACAGTCCGCATGTCCCTCCTTCGCGTACTGGCATGTCCCAACGCCGTCGGTTTCGGCATAGGATTGCAATTGCAACGATTGTAGTTGCAACGATAACCCGATGACAAGGACCGACATGACCTCGACGCACTCTCTCACGTTCTATACGGCCGACACGCCGAACGGACACAAGATCGCGATCTACCTCGAAGAGGCCGGGCTTGCCCACGATCGCGTGCAGGTGAACCTGTCTGCCGGCGAGCAGCGCAGCCCGGCGTATCTCGCGATCAATCCGAACGGCAAGATCCCGGCTATCGTCGACCACGACACGGGGCTCGCCGTATTCGAATCCGGCGCGATCCTCAGCTATCTCGCCGCGAAGACGGGTTGCCTGCAGCCCGAAACGCTGGCCGAGCGCACGGCGGTCCAGCAATGGCTGCATTTCCAGATCGGCGGGATCGGGCCGATGCTTGGCCAGCTGTGGTGGTTCCTGCGCGCATCGAAGACGGGCAATGCGGAAGCGGTCGACCGCTACCGGAAGGAGGCACTGCGTCTCTATGGGGTCGTGAACGGCCGCTTGTCGGAATCGGCGTATCTCGCGTCGTCGCGGTATTCGATCGCCGATATCGCGGCGTTTCCGTGGCTGCGCACGGCGGACGAGCTCGATCTCGACATTGCCGGTTTCCCGCACGTCGAGCGCTGGCTTGCCGATATCGCCGCGCGGCCGGCCGTGCAACGCGGCCTGATCGCATGCCGCGCGTCGACGGCCGAGGCGGCGCATTGACATCGCATCGGCCGCGCCGCGCCGGACCATGGTCGCAATCAATCGCTTCGTGTTATCCAGTCGAACGAGAGCGCCGCATGCGGACGGCGTGCGGCGTCGTTCGGGCTGCTCGCCAGCGTGTTCATGCACGACGGCGCGCCGTGCGTGGTCGCGCGCCGACGATTTCAGCGCGAGCCGCTGAGCGTCGCGTAGCGGCCGCACGGTCGGGACGGCGATCCCTCGGCGCGGGCCGCATCCAGGGTATCGCACGAGCCGATGCTTAGCATCGCGGCCGGCGGCCTACCGCGGCCGCCGCGCGATCATTACGCTGGGGCGATCATCCACTCTGTCCGGAAGGTCGCCATGTCCCGGCTCGACTACACACTGCTCGGCCCCTGTCTGCTCGCCATCGCGCTCGACGCGATGGGATTCGGGCTCGTTTATCCGATGATGTCCGCGATCTTCAGCGATCCGCACGCGGGCATCCTGCCGGCCGACACCGGCGCGCATGCGCGCAATTTCTATCTCGGCCTCGGCTACGGGATCTACCCGCTGTGCATGTTCTTCGGCTCGTCGCTGATGGGCGAACTGTCCGACCGCTACGGCCGCCGCCGGATCCTGCTGCTGTGCGTGCTCGGTCTCGCGGCCGGCTACGCGATGATGGCGGCCGGCGCATGGCACGCGAGCATCGCGCTGCTGCTGGCGGGCCGCGGGCTCACCGGCCTGATGGCCGGCTGCCAGGGCATCGCGCAGGCGGCCATCACCGATCTCAGCACGCCCGACACGAAGGCGTACAACATGAGCATCATGTCGCTCGCGTTCAGCGCGGGCGTGATCGTCGGCCCGGTGCTCGGCGGCGTCACGTCCGACCGGACGATCTCGCCGCTGTTCGACTACGGCACGCCGTTCGTGCTGGTCGCCGCGCTGTCGCTGATCTGCGCGTGCTGGACCTGGGCGTCGTATCGCGATTCCGCCGCGCCGCGCGGCGATACGCGCATCGATCCGCTGCTGCCGCTGCGGATCATCGGGGAGGCGGCGCGCCAGCGCAACGTCGCGTTCCTGTCGATGGTGTTCTTCTTGATGCAAGTGGGCTACGGGCTCTACCTGCAGACCATCATGCTGCTGTTGCAGGCGAAGTTTGGCTATACGAGCGCGCGGCTCGGGCTGTTCAGCGGCGTGATCGGCATCTGCTTCGTGTTCGGCCTGCTGTGCGTCGTGCGGCTGATGCTGCGCGTGTGGCGCGTGATCGATATCGCGAAGACGGGCCTGCTCGTCGCCGGGCTTGGCCAGATCCTGTCCGCGCTGTTTCCGCACGAACCGATGCTGTGGGCGCTCGCGATGGTCGTCGGCTGCTTCGACATGGTTGCGTACACGACGATGTATACGGCGTTTTCCGACGCGGTCAGCGACGATCGGCAAGGCTGGGCGCTGGGCGTCGCGGGCTCGGTGATGGCGGTCGCGTGGGTCGTGACGGGCGCGCTGACGAATCTGCTGCCCGTATTCGGCGAGACGGGGCTGCTGCTGATCGGCGGCGCGGGTTTCCTGCTCAGCTTCGCGATGATGGTCGCGTATGGCCGCACGCGGCCGGGTGCGCGAGCGGCAATGTTGTCGTAGGCGGCTCGCACGTACGTTAGCCTGCCCGCGGCGACGATCCGCTGGGCCCACGAACATCATCGCGCGATCTGCGCGGCGTGCCGTCGTGCGCGCGAGCTGGGAGGGGGGCGCTGAGCGCGGTGCACGCATCGGTCCGCTGGCAGGCGGTAAGCGGCAGACGCGTGCGCGGGCGGCGAGCATGGCCGGATGCATTCGCATCGCCACGGCATGATTTCGTTATCCGAATGATGTCGCCGAATGGCGGCCAGACGATAGGTTGACCGTAGCGCGGCTGCCGTAGCGCACGATTCCGTGGCGCGGACGGTCCGGCTCTCGCGCACGGTCCGGCTCCGGACCTTCATCGACCGGGGAGCCGGACCGCTGCTTACCGCCACGAACCGTCGACGTAGACCCACACCGGCCCCTGCCGGCGCCAGTAGCCGGGCACCCAGCGGCGTCCGGGGCGCCGTGCGACCCAGCGGCCGGACACCCATATATAGCGGCCGCGCTGCCAGCGCCAGTAGCCGTCCGTCCATATATAGCCGTGCGCCCGTGGCGGCGGCGGGCGACGGTCGTGGCGTGCCGCCGGGGGCGCGAAGCCGGGGCGATCCGCATACGGCGGCGCGCCGGGAACGCGGTGCGGGCCGGATGGCCGGTACGCGGGCGGGGCGGGCTGGGCCGAGGCGGCACGCAGCCAGCCGGTGCCGGCGAAGGCGGCGGTCAATCCGATGGCGCGCAGCAGCGAGCGTCGATTCATGGCGGTTCCCGTTCTGTATCCAAGACCGCCTTACATTAGCCTGCCGTCACGCCCACCGGGTTACGCGGGCGGTCAAGGCTGTTACCGACTGTCACGGCAGGCGCGGGCCGCCTTTCCTTTCTGCCGGCCGACGGGATCCGGCCGTGGCACCGGCGCCGCCCGCTGTTGACGGGTCGGCGGGACGTTTCGGAGGCGGATCGGCCAATATTTGAGATTGATTTGGGTAACAATTACCGATTTTGGGGTGCCGAACCGAATCCGTTTGTTGTTTCTATGCAACCGTCAAGACGATGACATGTAAGAATGGTGCGATGAAAGCCTCCAAAAAGGACGCGTCAAGAAGTCAAAAACAAACGTTAAAACAAATACTTATGACGCGTCCCCACTTTCATTATTTCTAGTTCTGGAAAAGCTTATTTCTTTATTTGCGGATCGCTCCCCTAGGGTACACCCCTAAACTCACGGTTCCCAAACGGGCAACTATCCGGGCGCCGCCAGCAGGACCGATGGCGCTCCCGGGCGGTTGCAGACCGTTTATGAACAAGGTCGCGAGACCTGCCTCTTTTTAGAAGGGAGCTCCACGAATGAACAAGACTCTGATCGTTGCAGCAGCTGCAGCATCGTTCGCTACCGTCGCTCACGCGCAAAGCAGCGTCACGCTGTACGGCGTGCTGGACGCAGGCATCACCTACACGAGCAACGTCCAGCCGGCACTCGGCCAAGCTGGCAAGTCGCGTTGGGCGATGGGTTCGGGCATTGACCAGAGCCGTTTCGGCCTGCGTGGCTCGGAAGACCTGGGTGGCGGCCTGAAGGCAATCTTCACGTTGGAAAGCGGCTTCAACATCGGTAACGGCCGCTTCGCGAACGGCAACGGCGGCATGTTCAACCGCCAGGCTTTCGTCGGTCTGTCGAGCCAGTACGGCACGGTCACGCTGGGTAAGCAGTATGACGCAACGCAAGACTACCTGGCACCGCTGACGGCAACGGGCTCGTGGGGCGGCACGTACTTCGCGCACCCGCTGAACCTCGACCGTCTGAGCACGAACGGTGACGTCGCACAGAACAACACGATCAAGTTCACGAGCGCGAACTACGCTGGCCTGCAATTCGGCGGCACGTACTCGTTCTCGAACAACACGAACTTCGGCAACAACCGTGCGTACAGCGCAGGTGCTGCATACCAGTTCCAAGGTCTGAAGCTGGCTGCTGCATACTCGCAAGCGAACCTGGGTGACGGCACGAACGCAAACGGCGCGACGTCGTCGGCGATCGGTGGCATCGCTAACCAAGGCCGCGTCCGCACGTACGGTGCTGCTGCTGGCTACGCATTCGGCCCGGCACAAGTCGGCGCTGCATGGACGCAAGCACGTCTCGACAACAACGCAGTTGCTGCAGGCACGCTGCGCACCGACAACTACGAAGTCAACGCGAAGTACAACCTGACGCCGGCTCTCGGCCTGGGTGCTGCTTACACGTACACGAACGCGAAGATCAACAACGGCAGCACGCACTGGAACCAGTTCGGCCTGCAAGCTGACTACGCACTGTCGAAGCGCACGGACGTCTACGCACAAGCTGTGTACCAGCGTGCAGCGAAGAACGGCATCGGCGCGTCGATCTACAACGGCGACAGCTTCAACAACAACCTGCCGAGCTCGTCGATCAACCAAACCGCAGCAACGGTTGGTCTGCGTCACCGCTTCTAAGCGTGACGGGCGGGGTAACCCGCTCCGCAGCATCGAAAAGGCGCCTTCGGGCGCCTTTTTTTGTATGCGGAAGGCGATGACGATAATCCGGATCGTCTGGATGCAAAAAAGCGAGGCCCGTGCCTCGCTTTTGTCGTTCTGCGCCCGTATGGCGGGGCGCTGGCCGGCCGCTAGCTCAGCGCGTGTATTCGCCGTTGGCTTCCGGCTGGAACACGATCGCGGCGACCTTCATCAGCTTTTCGGCGCCGCTCGGCTGCATCACCTTGACCATCTGGCCGCGCTGCGTGCCCAGCAGCGCCATGCCGACGGGCGAGAACACGTTCAGGCGCCCGAGTTCGAGGTTGGCGGCGTCCGGATAAACGATCGTCCACGTGGCCTGTTCCTGGGTCGCTTCGTCGAGCAGCGTGATTTGCGAGTTCATCGTGACGACGTTCGCCTTGACGGCGTCGGGCTGGACGATATCGGCGCGCTCGAGCAGCGTATCGAGCATCGTCTGGAAGCGCGGGTTGTGCTCGGCGTGCTTTTCGAGGCGGGCGACGTCGAGTTCAGTCAACTGGTAAAGGCGTTGTTTCATGGTGGTTCTCCAAATGATCGGCAGGGCAGGCGTGGCGTGCCTATGAGGATCGCCCGGAGCCTGTCTAACCTGGCTCCGGGTGGAGACCGTGCGGTCAGATCAGGCGCCGGGCAGGGGCGAGCGGCGCCTGGGCCGTGCGTCGAGCGAGGGGATGCGCCGGCTGGCTGGCGCGCGCGCACACGCCGGCCGGGCCGGACGGCAAAACCGAAAGGGGCGTGAGCGCGTACATGGTGGATGGAATATCGACTGGCGAATAAAACCTTACGATTCTACAACACAACCTTCCGGACATGTGATCCGACTGTCGGCGTTTCGTCAGCGATTGTTGTGCAGATGAAGCGAGTTGGAGCGGCCCTGTTCCGAAACAGTGGGCGATTTTTTCCAAAAACGCAACGCTGTATGTTCAAACTAAGGGTTTCCCCTTGGGGTGGCGAGCACTACACTGGACTCAATCGCTTCAGACAGTCCTGCCGAGGCGACGTCAAAACAGAACATATTCCGGAGGTAAATCATGAAGTCGATCATCTACGCAGCCATCGCCGCATCCGTCCTTGCCGCTCCGATCGCATCGTTCGCGCAATCCGAGCAGGGATTGACCCGCGCGGAGGTCAAGGCCGAACTCGCGCAACTCGAGCAGAACGGCTACAAGCCGGTGGCGAGCGATTCGCAATATCCGAGCGACATCCAGGCCGCCGAGCAGCGCATTCAGCCGAACCAGCCGATGCTCGCGCAAGCCGATACGAGCGGCTACGGCGCCGTGGCAACGGGCGCCGCGCAAGGCGGCCGTCGCGTGACGCGGGAAGCGCCGAATCCCGTGAATTCGGTCTACTTCGGTAATTGATTGAACGTCCCCGGGTCTGCCCGAGCGCACCGCTGAATTGACGAGACGCGCACCGGTCGCGCGTCGTTCGCCCGCAGGAGCAGAACCTCCGTCGCCGCATGCCGGCGGCTTTCCGCCCAGACGCTGACGCGTTTGGGCCTTTTTTGCTGCGGCGGATCAGGCTGACGTGACGCTCGGCGTGCCGTGGATGTAGTGTTCGAGCTGGCTGATCGTGAACTGCTGATCGGCAATCACGCTCTTCACGAGGTCGCCGATCGAGATCAGGCCGACCAGCTTGCCGCCGTCGAGCACGGGCAGGTGGCGCATCCGGTGCTCGGTCATCAGCGCCATGCACTCGTCGGTGGATTGCGACGGTTCGACGTAGCGCACCTTCGCCGTCATGATTTCCTCGACGCGGGTGGCTTTCGACGAACGGTCCTGCAGGACGATCTTGCGCGCGTAATCGCGCTCGGTGACGATGCCCGCAATGTCGTCGCCGTCGACGACCAGCAGTGCGCCGATGCCCTTTTCCGCCATCAGCTTGATGGCGTCGTAGACGAGATCGGTCTTCGTGACGGTGTAGATGGTGCGGCCCGAATCCGGCTTGGCCTTGAGAATCTGCGCGACAGTCGTGCTCATTCGCTTTCTCCGTGTGCAGGTCGATGCAGGGCAGGCGGGGCGTGATGCGCGTCACCCGGTGAGCCCAGTATAGCGGGGCGGGCGGCGGCAGTCGCGTTACGTTTCCAGATTAGCGGTAAACTCCCGTCACGCACCATCCACACAACTCCTACATTCCTGAAGTTTCGACTGAATTCATGATGTCTTCGCGTCCCCAATCGCCCCCGCCGGGCAATGGCCAGGCCGACGAGTGCGTGACGCTCGTCGCCACCGCGTCGCTGCCCACGCGCTACGGTACGTTCACGTCATACGCGTTTCGCGTATCGGGCAGCGATGCCGAACACCTCGCGCTCGTGATGGGCGACGTGACGGGCGAGCAGTCCGTGCTGACCCGGCTGCATTCCGAATGCCTGACTGGTGACGTGTTCGGCTCGTACCGCTGCGATTGCGGCGAGCAACTCGATCTCGCGTTGCGTTACATCGCGGCCGAAGACCGCGGCGTGCTATTGTATCTGCGCGGCCATGAAGGCCGCGGCATCGGCCTGAGCAACAAGATCCGCGCGTACGCGCTGCAGGAGCAGGGGCGCGACACCGTCGAGGCGAACCTCGATCTCGGCCTGCCCGACGACGCTCGCGAATACGACTCGGCCGCTGCGATCCTGCGCATCCTCGGCGTGACGTCGGTGCGGCTGATGAGCAACAATCCGAAGAAGTTCGATACGCTCGTGAAGCACGGCATTCCCGTTTGCGAGCGCGTGGCGCTCGCGGTGCCCGTGCGCGAGGAAAACGAACGTTATATCCGCACGAAGCAGACGAAGTTCGGGCATTACTTCGAAGAAAACGAGTAACCGGAGCGGGCGCACCAGCGCCCGTTTCTCGTCATCTTGTTGATTTGCATGGAATCCTGACCCACGATTTGCATTGAATTCTGACCCACCCCTTGGACCAGCTTTGCGGGTTATTCGGTGGGTATCTGGGTCTTCTTTCTCTCCTTTTTTGGCTGTGTCGTGCTGTTTCTGAAACGATAGCT